>JALYXN010000347.1 GCA_030947085.1 Pseudomonadota bacterium
GCCTCCCCCTGCGAACAGGGGAAGGAGTTGAAGCGGTAGCATCTCGACACTCTGAGTTTTCCCCGCGAGAGCAGCAAGAGCACCCCTCCCAGCCTCCCGCTGCGAGCAGGGAAGGAGTTAAAGGCGCTGTATCGCTGTAGCTCCCTACCCTGCTTGCAGCGGGAGGAGTTGAAGCATTAGCGCCTCGACACTCCGTGTTCTTCCCGCGAGAGCAGCAAGAGCACCCCTCCCAGCCTCCCGCTGCGAGCAGGGAAGGAGTTGAAGGCGCTGTATCGCTGTAGCTCCCTCCCCTGCTTGCAGGGGAGGGCTGGGGTGGGGTCACACGCCCGAAGGAAACTACCGCCTAAACCTCAAATCGGCATCTGCGCCAGCTGCGCCAGGCGGCGCACTGCCACCGAGGCAATCGGATAATCCGCGTTCTGGGTCAGAATTTCCGCCAACATGCTGCGGGTGTATTGCAACGTGGCGTTGTCGCGTTGCAACCACGCCTGCACCGCGGAAACGTCCTCGCGCTCACTGGGCATCGCCAGTACCTGCAACACCAGTGCCCGATGCTGCTGATTCAACTCATCCAGCAACGAACCACGCGCCTGCGCATGCCAGTGACCCTCCACCGGCAGCGCCTCGATCTGGCCACGCAGCCATTCCAGGTCGAGCGCCTCGCCCAACTCGAAGAAGATATGCGCGACCTTGTCCATCGGCTGCCCGCTCTGTTGCACCACTTCGACCATGTCCAGCGCGGCGCGAAGATCGGGCATGCGAGCCAGACGCAGTGCCAGCTCGGCAGGCAGGCCCAGGCCTTCCCACTTCTCCTGCGTGCAGGAAAAATCACCGCGTCCGGTGGGCGTCAGCACCTCCGGCAGCACCTGACGCAGCGAGTACAAGCCAGCCTGATAACGCTCGACGTTGGCGGCGATATCCAGCGAGCCACCCGGACGGTTGAGTAGCCAACGGGTCATATGCCGCAGCAGCGACCAGATCTGCTTGATCGCATCGATCTGGGTGTCTTCGGCGACCTTACTATCCAGCACCTCGATCGACGCCCACAGTTGGCGAGCGTCGAGAATTTCGCGGGCCGCCGTATACGCCTTGGCCACCGCAGCAGGACCCTGACCGGTGTCCTCCTGCATCCGCATCATGAAGGTCGCGCCCATCCGGTTGATGGTGGAGTTGGTCACGGCGGTAGCGATGATCTCGCGCTTCAACCGATGGCGCTGCATGTGCTCGGCGTATTTCTCGTGCAATGGCAACGGGAAATAACGCACCAGCTCCTTCGACAGATACGGATCTTCCGGCACGTCCGAATCCAGCAGTTGCTGGAACAGGCGAATCTTGTCGTAGGACAGCAGCACCGCAAGCTCGGGCCGGGTAAGACCTTGACGACGCGTCTTGCGCTCGGTCAGCTCGGTTTCGGACGGCAGATTTTCCACCTGACGATCCAGGGTGCCCTCGGCCTCGAGCGTGCGGATGAAATGCGCCATCGAACCCAGGCGACCGACCGACTGATGTTCCATCAGGGTGATCGCCTGATTCTGTCGGTAGTTGTCCCACAAGACCAGGTCGCCCACTTCGTCGGTCATCGCCGCCAGCTGGGTGTTGCGCGCCGCCTCGGTGAGTTCACCGCGCTGTACTGCGTCATTCAGCAGGATCTTGATGTTCACCTCATGGTCGGAGGTGTCCACACCGGCGGAGTTGTCGATGAAGTCGGTGTTGAGCAATACGCCATGCTGGGCGGCCTCGATGCGACCCTTCTGGGTCATGCCCAGGTTGCCGCCTTCGCCCACGATCTTGCAGCGCAGTTCGCTGCCATTCACCCGCAACGCGTTGTTGGCGCGGTCGCCCACATCGGCCTGGCTTTCCGCGGAGGATTTCACGTAGGTGCCAATGCCGCCGTTCCACAGCAGGTCGACCGGCGCCTTCAAGATCGCACTGAGCAATTCGCTGGGCGCCAGATGAGTCACATCCTGCTTCAGTCCCAGCATCGCCTGCACCTGCGGTGTCAGCGGAATCGACTTGGCGCTGCGCGGATACACGCCGCCACCTTCGGAGATCAGCGACTTGTCGTAATCGTCCCAGCTGGAGCGCGGCAACTTGAACATGCGCTCGCGCTCGGCATAGGAACGTTCCACATCGGGATTGGGATCGAAAAAGATGTGGCGATGATCGAACGCCACCTGCAGCCGGATATGCCTGGACAGCAACATGCCGTTACCGAACACGTCGCCGGACATGTCACCGATGCCTACACACGTGAAGTCCTGGCTCTGGCAGTCCCGACCCAGCGCACGAAAATGACGCTTTACCGATTCCCACGCACCCTTGGCGGTGATGCCCATCACCTTGTGGTCATAGCCATGGGAGCCGCCGGAGGCGAACGCGTCGCCCAGCCAGTAACCGTGTTCGATCGAGATCGCATTGGCGATATCGGAGAACGTGGCCGTGCCCTTGTCCGCCGCCACCACCAGATAGGGGTCGTCGCCGTCGTGGCGCACCACATCGTGCGGCGCCACCATCTCGCCTTCGACGAGGTTGTCGGTGATGTCGAGCAGGCCGGCAATAAACATGCGGTAGCAGGCTATGCCCTCAGCTTGCTGTGCGTCGCGGTCGCCGCCCACCGGCGCTTTCTTGACGAAGAAGCCGCCCTTGGAACCGACCGGCACGATGACCGTGTTCTTGACCATCTGCGCCTTGACCAGGCCCAGCACCTCGGTACGGAAATCCTCGCGCCGGTCGGACCAGCGCAGACCGCCGCGGGCCACCGCGCCGAAGCGCAGATGGATGCCCTCCACGCGCGGCGCACAAACCCATATTTCGCGATAAGGCACCGGTTTGGGCAGTTCGGGAACGCCGTGCGAATCAAGCTTGTAGCTGATGTAGTTGCGATGCACGCCATCCCACAACTGGAAGAAACTGGTGCGCAGGGTGGCGCGAATCAGCGCCACGAAGCTGCGCAGGATGCGATCCTCGTCGAGGCTGTCCACATTCTCCAGCAGCAGGCTGATCGCACTTTCCACCGTCTTGATCTGCTCTCCCCGCGGCAGTGACAGCGCCGCGCTCAGGCTGTCGATCAAGCCCGGGTGTGCACTCTGGATCTTCTCCGGGATCAACGTCTGCATCTCGACGGCTAACGTCGCGCCAGCCGCTTTCAGCTCCTGCTCGGACAAGACTTCCCGACGCGGATCGAACTTCGCCAGAAACAACTCGACCAACAGGCCGGCGACTGCTGGATAGCGGTTGAGGGTCTCCTCCATGTACGTCTGCGAGAACGTCGCACCAGTCTGCAGCAGATATTTGCTGTAGCCGCGCAGCATCGCGATCTGGCGCCAGCTGAGCTTCGCCCCCAGCACCAGACGGTTGAAGCCATCGTTTTCTGCGTTGCCACGCCAGATCTGCTCGAAGGCGCTTTCGAACAGGGTACCGACCTGTTCGACGCTGAAGGTGAGCTTGCCCACCGGCTGCACTTCGAAGTCCTGGATCGACAGTGGCGCATCGCCGGGGATGTCGTAGACATGCTCGCTCAGTACCCGCAGGCCGAGGTTCTCAAGCTGCGGCAGCACCTCGGACAGCGCGATATCGCCACCGGAGCGGTAGACCTTGAAACGCAGCTTCTCAGGCTCCGCCAACGGATGGTAGAACGACATGCGCAAGGCATTATCGTCCAGCAGCTGGGACAGCTGATGGACATCCTCGGCGGCTACCGCCGGGCTCACATCCTCGATGTAGCCGACCGGCAGCGACTTCGCGTAACGGTTGGCCAGCACCACGCCCTCGTGATCACCACGCAGCTGGATCAGGGCATCGCGAATATCGTCGTGCCAGTTGCGCACGATGCCGTCCACGCCCTGCTCCAGCTCGGCCAGATCATACTTGGGCTGATCGCCGATCCTGGGGCGCACCACGACGGTCAGCCGGGCCAGCGCGGCCTCGCCCATCTGCACCGACGAATCGCTCTGTTCCCCATGCAGCGCCAGGCCAAGCAGCGCTTCGATCCGCTCGCGCACGGAGGTGTTGAAACGGTCACGCGGCACGAACACCATGCAGGTGAAGAACCGGCCAAAGCGATCCCTTCGCACGAACAAACGGGTGCGGGCTCGCTGGCGCAATTCGAGAATGCCCATCGATGCCGTGAACAGCTCGTCCTCGGTGCCTTGAAACAACTCATCGCGCGGCAGCGTTTCCAGGATATGCCGCAGCGACTTGCCGGAATAGGAATCCCGCTTCAGCCCGGACCGGGCCATCACGGTTTCGACCTTATGCCGCACCAGCGGCACATCCTGCGGTCGCGCCATGTACGCATTGGAACTGAACAGACCGAGGAAACGCTGCTCGGCCACCGCCTGCCCGTTCGGCCCGAACTGCAGCACGCCGATGTAGTCCATGTAGCCGGTGCGATGCACCTTGGAGCGCGCGTTGGTCTTGGTCAGGATGATGGCGTCGGTGGCACCGGACTGTGGCAGCTCGCTGGCGACCAGGGTGCGCAACGAACGCGGCGAAAGCTGGCTGTCGGTCTTGCGCAGAATGCCCATGCCGGAAGACTCGACCGACCGCAGTACGCGCTCGCCATCGGCGGCGGTCACCTCATACTCGCGATAACCGAGAAAAGTGAAGTTGTCGTCCGCAATCCAGCGCATGAAATCACTGGCTTCGGTCACCGACGCGGCATCCAGCGGCAGCTCGCGCCCGGGCAGCTCGTTGGCGATGGCCAGGGCCTTGTCGCGCATCGCCGCCCAGTCACTTACCGCTGCACGCACGTCCTCCAGCGCAGCCTCTACCTCCGCCTTCAGCTTCGCTTGCTCGACGGCGTCCGCCGCACGATCGATTTCAAAGTGCATCACCGACTCGGGCTGACCGCTTTCATCGCCGAGCTTGAGCAGTTTTCCAGCTTCGTCACGCGTCACCTTCAGCACCGGATGGATCACCGCGTGAATCTGCAGGCGCTTGGACACGATCATGCTCACCGTATCGATCAGAAACGGCATGTCATCGGTGACCACCTGCAGCAAGCTGCGACCGGCATGAACATCGGCCGGGTTCAGCACCCGCACTGTCGCATGTCCCGGCTGACGCTGCTGGATGAAACTCACCAGGCTGCCCACCAGCGCAGCCCATTGCATTGGCGAATGCAGGGCGACTTCGCCGCTACCGATCCGGGCAAAGAAAGCATCGCAAAACACCTGTGCTTCGCCGAGTCGCTCGGGCGACATGCCACCTTTTTTCAACTCGCCCAGTACTACCGAAGAAAGGGAAAGATCGTTCGCCGCATGGTTGGCATTCATGGCATCTGCTGATTCGTGGGGACGGGATTGGCAACGTGGGTAAAAAACCCCTGAAAGGATACGCCGCGTACCAAGGCGAATCCACCCGCGAAGGCCTCTTCCCACCGTGCTTGTGCGCAGGCATCGACTTGCGGTGCCGCCGCTGCGACGCTTGACCCGGTCGAGTCGACTGTGGCGGCCGTATCCGGTTCACCACCGTGAACGTAGCTTGCGCAACACCCGCCATGGTGGCCAACCCGCGACGACCCAATCCCGGCATTTCGGTTTCCCCACTCGCTCGTGGCCATCACGTCATCGGCGTTGTCCACAACGAGGGCCCGCCTGTCAACGGCTGGTTTCTCGCTGCCGATAAATCGTAAACTCCCCGGTATAGTCTGTCCTGCAGGGCGCTTGCCGCTTGAGTTGCAGCACGGCACACGAATCGATGCCACGGGTGTGAATGCACCCCAGCCAACCGATGACACAGGACGACAAGGCGACATCCAGTATCTGATTACGCAATCACGCGTGACCGCCCCGCTAACACCCATCCCCATTAGACATGCCACGTTCTGGAGCTCTCATGAAGTCCTCGTTATTGCGCACACCGATGTTGTGCCTGAGCCTGGTGATGCTGGCTGCCTGTGGCAAGGGCAAGGATCAGGAGCAGCAGAAACCGCCGCCGCCACAGGTGGGTGTGATTACGGCGCAGCCGCAGAACTCGCCCTTGACCCGTGACCTGGTCGGGCGCCTGTCGGCCTATCGCAGCGCGGACGTGCGCGCTCGCGTGCCGGGCGTGGTGCTCAAGCGCACTTATGAAGAGGGTACCGACGTCAAGAAGGGCCAGCTGCTGTTTCAGATCGATCCGGCGCCGCTGAAGGCGGCCCTTGGCGCCAGCACAGCGAGTCTGGCGCAGGCACGGGCGACCTATACCAATAACAAGATCACCGCCAATCGGGTGCAGGAACTAGCGCCCAAGGGATACGTCTCCAAGTCGGACCTGGACAATGCGCAGGCTGCCGAGCGCAATTCCGCTGCTGCCATGCAGGCAGCGCAGGCCAATGTGCAAACTGCCCGTATCAACCTGGGCTATGCCAACGTCACTTCACCGATCGATGGCCGCGCCGGGCAGCAGCAGGTGACTGAGGGCGCTCTGGTCGGCAACGGCGAGGCGACCTTGCTGACCACGGTCGACCAGATCGATCCGTTGTACGTGAACTTCACCATGAGCGTGGAATCGCTGGAACAGATGCGCCAGGCGC
>JALYXN010000349.1 GCA_030947085.1 Pseudomonadota bacterium
AGCTGGTACTGCCCCATAGGTTGAGACGCAGCGATAGTGCAAGGTGACGAGGGCGGGCGCTTACGGTACAAATGGTAGCGAGCTATGACTGATACGCGGCACTGCCCCGCCTTGCTGGTGTCGGCGCCGGCCTCCGGCCAGGGAAAGACCAGCGTCACCGCGGCGCTGGCACGTTGGCACCGGCGGCAAGGCCGGCGGGTGCGCGTGTTCAAGACCGGACCGGACTTTCTCGATCCGATGGTGCTGGAGCGAGCCAGCGGTGCGCCGGTGTATCAGCTCGATCTGTGGATGGGCGGCGAGGCGGATGTTCGTCGGTGGCTACACGATGCGGCGGGCGAGGCGGACCTGATCCTGATCGAAGGGGTGATGGGACTGTTCGATGGCGATCCGTCCAGCGCCGATCTGGCGCAGCGGCTGGGCGTGCCCGTGCTAGCGGTGATCGATGGCTCGGCAATGGCTCAGACCTTCGGCGCACTGGCGACCGGTCTGGCCCACTACCGCCACGGCCTGAGCGTGTACGGCGTAGCTGCCAATCGCATCGGTGGCGATTATCACGCGCAGTTGCTGCGCGAGAGTCTGCCAGCCGGGCTGCAATGGCTGGGCGCACTTCCGCGTGATGCGTCACTGGCGCTGCCGGAACGACACCTCGGGCTGGTGTCGGCCGGTGAACTCGGCGACATCGACGCGCGCCTGGATGCGCTGGCCGATGCGTGGGAACAGCACGCATCCACCGCGTTGCCACCGTCGGTGTCATTCACCGCGGCGCAGGTAGCGAAGCCGGGCGTGGAACTGCGCGGTGTGCGTATCGCCGTGGCACGTGACGCCGCGTTCTGTTTCATCTACGCCGCCAATCTCGCGTTGCTGCGCGCAGCAGGTGCGGAGCTGGCGTTCTTTTCCGCGCTGGCCGGCGATCGTTTGCCGGCGTGCGACGCCGTGTGGTTGCCCGGTGGCTATCCCGAGCTTCATCTGCACGCGCTGTCAAAACTCACCGGTCTAGCTGCGGATCTGAAAATGCATGTCGAAGCGGGCAAGCCGTTGCTGGCTGAGTGCGGCGGCCTGTTGTTTCTGCTCGATACGCTGGTCGACGTCGAGGGCAAGGTCGGGGTCATGGCGGGGCTTGTGCGCGGCTCGGCCGTGATGCAGAAGCGTCTGATTGCACTTGGCATGCAGGGCGTGGCGCTCCCTGAGGGCCATCTGCGGGGACACAGTTTTCACTACGCGAAAGCGGATATCGCGGCAACGCCGGTCGCGTTGGCGGTGAACCCGAACAAGGGCCCGAGCCAGGAAGCGGTCTATCGCCAACAGCGCATGACCGCCAGTTTCGTGCACTTCTATTTCCCCTCGAATCCCGATGCAGCACTACGGCTGTTTTTACCATGATCACGGCGCTGACGTTGCTGGTTGCCGGTCTGCTTGAAGCACCCGTGCTGGCGGCGGTCGTGCTGATTTCCTGAAGGACCTTGGAACCAGCATGAAGATCCGTCCGGCGCGATATTCCAGCTTCGCCTCAGGGCTGCGTCTTCGACGAGATTTTTCCGCTGTGCTGGCACGGCGTCGGTTCCATGGGTATTCCCGCCCGCTGGCCGCGGGTACGTTGAATTCCTCCACAGGCAGATGATAATGGGGGGTTGCCGGCACACGTTCGGCTCGACTGCGGGAAGCTTCCATGCCGATTTACGAATTCGAATGCCGCGGATGCGGCCACCGCTTTGACCGGCTGCAGAAGCTGTCCGACGATGATCCGACCATCTGCCCCACCTGCGGCGAGCCATCGCTGCATCGCCGGGTCAGCGCACCATCGTTCCGATTGGCCGGCAGCGGCTGGTATGAGACGGATTTCAAGAAAGAGGGCGACAAGAAGCGCAACCTTGCGGAGGCGCCTTCCGCTGGTGACCCCAAACCCGCTGCGCCCGCCGAGGCGCCGGCCGCCCCGACACCCGCTGCCAAAACGCCGGCGACAACTCCGACGCCGGCGCCGGTCAGCAAGACCGTGGGAAGCGACTGATTTTTGACAATGAAGTGAGCAGGTTGGCGACCGGGGCGCCGGGCAGGCCTTGACGACTCTGCTGATAACGGAGCGCCCGCACCGACGGTAGCGTGGGCGCAAGCGTTTGACTGACAGCATTCGGGTCAGCGTGTGACGGGCTTCATCGTTCTGGTGCTGGCGCCGATGGCTCACGCGCAACGCGGTGGACCCGGCGACTGTGCGGGTAGTGATGCCTGCTGCAGGTGCGGTGGTAACATCCCGGGTCTTTTCCACCCGTTTCAGCCGCTTGACGGCCCGGAGTTTCCAGCGCATGCGCAC
>JALYXN010000350.1 GCA_030947085.1 Pseudomonadota bacterium
ATCCTCGACCCTTCATCAAGGGTGCAATGCCGCCGCTACGTCATGCGCAAGGTCCGCAAAGATCGCATTTCGCTCGTTCTTCGACGCAGGAGAGGCAGTAAGAAACGCAGCGACTAAGACGGTATGGCCATCTGGCCAAGTCAGGATACCGATATCGTTAAAGGCTGCCGTAATGTCTTCCAGGGTATACGACGTGCCGCATTTATCAGCCAGGCGAACATCTGAAGGAAGACCGGCCCATAGCCGGCGTGGCGGTGTCTGGGCGTACATCAGTTTGAGGAGATAGGTACTCGAAGCCGGGGTCAGCAGGTCCCTGTTCCACAGTTTTTGTTGAAAGCTCACTGCAGCATCCGGAGTGCTGCGATTGCGTGGGTCCGTCAGGTACGCTCTGTAGCCGCGCCGTAATCGCGGGAGTTCTTGTGCTGCCGATTCCTTGACGGGTAATTGTTGACCCTGCTCGAGGCCTTCGAATACCCCCGAGATTCCGCTTTCACCCATATCCACACGCATTCCTTCAATCCCGTGTGCCCGCAGAAAGGCCGTTACAACGTCGGGACCGCCGACGACTTTGAGCAGTACATCGACGGCGGTGTTGTCGCTCTCGCTAACGGCAAACGACAGCAGCTGGCGTACCGAAAACTGCATTTGTTTGCCGCGGAAGTGATCGCGGATCGTCCCCGATTCCAGGCCCTCGCGTTCCACGTTGACCATTCGATCCATCGAAAGCTCGCCCGCGTCAATGCGCGACAACACGGCGGCCGCCACGGGCGCCTTGAACACACTCATCATCGGAAAGGCATGCCGTGCGTTGGCGCGCCATTTCGTACCACTTTGCAGGTCCAGCACAGCGATTCCGAGAATGCCCGGGCGCGCTCGTCGAACCAGCTTGTCGAGGCGATGTTGCAAACATGCGGTACACACGTCGGCGGTACTGCGGGAAGTCGCAGGAAGGGCCGTAGTTCCCATACTGCTGAAGGCAAACATCAGGGTGAACGCTTGCAACCACTTCATCGGAGCTCCTCGGGTTCTTGTTGGCAGTTTTTTTTGCACGACCGATTGCAAAGCCCAACGACGGTTCGTGCAACGTATATCGGTGCAGAGAAATCCGATCAGACATTCCGATGCTTGCCGCGGAAGGGCGCATAGAACTCGCGCAAGCGCGCAAGGTCGGCGTCCATATCGTCACTGGTATGAAACAGCGGTCCCACGCCGATGGTCTTGTCGGGATAATTGAACCAGGCCGTTACCAGGGGAACACCGGCATCGTGGGCTATGTGCCAGAAGCCGCTCTTCCACCGCTTCACCGCCTTGCGCGTGCCTTCCGGCGCGATACCCAGCCAAAACGCGTCGCGGTGGGCGAACTCATCGACCATCTGCTCGACCACGCCCCTAGCGCCGCTGCGATCGATCGGCATCCCGCCGACACCGCGGAGCACGCCGCCGAGTGGACCGCGGAACAGCTCCTGCTTGCCCATGAATTTGACATCGGCACCTATCCCCACTTTCAGCAGCAAACCCCATACGCCGTCCCACCAGGAGGAATGGGGCGCTGCAATCAGCACCGCGCGTGGCACGTCCGGAAACTGACCGACGAAACTCCAGCCACACAGGCGCAATACGACGCGGCACATTTTCCGTCCCCAGCCATCGGGCATGTGTGGCATGTGCGGCGGCAGCTGCGACGGAACCGGCAGGGGGCCCTTCACTCGAGATCCGGCTTGCGTGACCGGGTCTGTTTGATCTTGCCGCGTTGCTGTTTGCCGACCAGCCGGCGTTCCTTGGAGGCACGGGTCGGGCGTGTGGCCACGCGCTTTTTCGGTGGCACCAGCACGCCGCGAATGATCTCCACCAACCGATCGCGCACATCGTCGCGGTTGCGCGCCTGGTCACGGAATCGGCGCGCCTGAATGACCAACACACCGTCGCCGGTCAACCGACGGTCACGACGGGCGAGCAGGCGCGCACGGATGTCTTCAGGAAGCGAGGGGGAATTGACCACATCGAAGCGCAGTTCGACCGCACTCTCGGTGCGGTTGACGTGTTGGCCGCCGGGGCCGTCGGCGCGCAGGAAGCGCTCGAACAGCTCGGATTCGGGCAGGGAGACGGAGCGGCTGATGATCAACATGGCGACAGTTTAACTGGCGACGGTCGGACCCGGCGCTGTGCTGCAGATAGCGTCAAACGGAGGTTGCGGCCAGTCGAATCGTTGCAGCAGCGCAGCGTAGGCCGGATCCAGCGGTGCCTCGATCATCATGGGCGCGTGGGTCGACGGGTGCCTGAAATGCACGCGCCAGGCGTGCAACAGCATGCGATGACAGCCGAAGTGCTGCTTGTACAGACGGTTATGGTCACCGCGGCCGTGCTGACAGTCACCAATCACCGGGTGGTGAATATGCGCCAGATGTTTGCGGATCTGGCGGAAACGCCCGGTCTCCGGTTCGGCCAGCAGCATCGCGTAGCGCTGTTGCGGGTAGCGGCCGAGCGCGATCGGCACCTCGATGCCGGCCAGTTGCCGATAGCTTGTGCGTGCCTCTCGCCGTGGACCGGTTTCGCGCGAACCGGGCAGCGCATAGTCGATCAGGTCTTCCTGCGGATCGGGCCAGCCACGCACCACCACCAGATATTGCTTGCGCACCTCGCGCCCCATGAACTGCTCGCCCAGCGCGGCGGCGATGTCCTTGTTGCGCGCCACCAGCAGCACGCCGCTGGTGGCGCGATCGAGCCGGTGCGCCAGATACACGCTGTTGCCCAGCTGCTCGCGCAACAGGTCGATCAGGAACTCCTCGGCGTTGCCGACCATTTTCGAACGATGCACCGCCAGACCGGCGGGCTTGTTCACCGCGATCAGCGCGTCGTCCTGGTACAGAATGTCGAGCATCGTAAGCGCCGAATTAAGAGTGAGTTTGACCACACTGTAGGAGCGACATCAGTCGCGATGCTTCTGCTCCAAACCATGCAAAAAGAGCATCGCGACTGAAGTCGCTCCTACAAGGTTTCTAGCGGCCGGAGCGCGGCCAGCCGATGACAAACGCCAGCAGCCCGGCACCCGCTACACCCAGCGGCGGCCAGATCCCCGCTGTCGGGGTCAGCGTCCACAGCAGCGCGGCGCAGAGCAGCAACGCACTGCCAAGCAGGCTGCAGGCAAGCAGCTTGTGCTGGCGTCGGGCGTTGTCATGCAGAAGAACAAGCGTGCGCGGATCGCTGATAGCGCGTTGTTCGCCGCGGCCGATCTGGCGCAGTGCATCGCGCACCAGTTCCGGAAATTCGGGCGCGTGGTGCAGCCATTCCGGAATCCGCTTGTGCACATCGCGCAAGGTGCGCAGCGGGCTGAAGCGTTCGCGCAGGATGCGCTTCAATACCGGGTGCGCCACCGCCCAGATGTCGATCTCCGGGTCCAGCATGCGGCCGACGCCTTCGATGTTGAGCAGGGTCTTCTGCAACAGGATCAGTTGAGGCTGCAGCGTCAGCTCGAAGCGGCGTGCGGTCTGGAACAGCTTCACTACCAGTTCGGCCAGCGAGATCTGCGACAGCGGCCGGGTGAAGTAGGGCTCGCACACGGTGCGTACCGCGGCTTCGAGTTCGTCCAGTCGTACGGTGCCCGGCATCCAGCCGGCGGCGACGTGCAACTGGGCGATGCGCGCATAGTCGCGCTCGAACAGTGCGATGAAATTCTGGGCCAGCCAGTATTGATCCGCTTCCGGCAGCGAACCCATGATGCCGAAGTCCAGCGCAATGAATCGCGGCTCGTCCAGGCGACTCGGGTCGACCCAGATATTCCCCGGGTGTGCATCGGCATGGAAAAAGTTGTCGCGAAAAACCTGCTCGTAGAACACCCGCACGCCCTTGACGGCGAGTGCCTTGCGATCGAGGCCGGCGGCGTCGATGGCGGTGATGTCATCGCTGCTGAGGCCGTGCACACGCTCCAGCGTCAGCACGCTTTCGGCGGTGAGTTCCCAGTAGACCGCGGGAACATACAAGTCCACGCCGCTGGCGAAATTGCGCTTCAGCAGGCTGGCGCTGGCGCCTTCGCGTTGCAGGTCGAGTTCGTTCTCCAGCATCTTCTCGACTTCCGCTACCACGTCGAGCGGGCGGATCTTGTCGGCGTTGGGATGCCAGCGTTGCGCCAGTTCGCCAAGCGAGCGCAGCAGTTTCACGTCACGCGCAATCTGCGCCCCAATGCCGGGGCGCAATACCTTGACCACCACCTCGCTGCCGTCGAGCAAGGTGGCGGCATGCACCTGCGCGATCGAGGCGGAGGCCAGCGGTGTCTCGTCGAAACGGGCGTAGAGCTGGTCGGTCGAGGCATGCAGCTCGCGCTCGACGATGGCACGCGCTTCACGGCCGGGGAACGGTTCGACCTGATCCTGCAGCAGCGACAGTTGATCGGCGATGTCGATGGGAATCAGGTCGCGTCGGGTCGACAGCACCTGGCCAGCCTTGACGAAAATCGGGCCCAGATCGGTCAGTGCGTGGCGCAGGCGTTCGCCACGGGGCAGGTTTCGAATGTCGACGCGTGGTTGCGCCACCAGCGGACGCAGCCACTTCAGCGGCCGGTAAAGGTGGGTGGCGTCGATCAGCTCGTCCAGCCGATACGCCAGTAATACCGAAGCCACCCGCAGCAGTCGTGGTATCACCTTGAGCGGCGTCACGCGGCGGGACCGTGTACACGCTGCAGCAACCGCTTCACCCGCGATTCCAGCCGCTCGCTGCGTTCGCGCAAGTGGTCGACGCCATCGAGAAAAACTTCCACTTCCCCCGGCGCCATCGCCACCCGCGCTTCATCGCGCAGGTAGTCGGCCGTGTCTTCGGTGAGGTGCGCCGCGGTTTCGCGCGCGTGGTCCAGGGCCTTACGGACAGCTCGGGCCAGGGGCACACCGATGACGTCACCGAAGGTGCGCGCAAACGCTTCCTCGAAATCCGGTGCAAACTTGCTCGCCAGCTTTTCCAGTCGACGTGCCAGTTCCGCATCACCGGCGATATCCACCTTGCCCGGCGCGATGCCGTCATCGTCGCGGCGCAGCGTCATCGCCAGCAGACTGCCGGGCGTGGCAGCGACGCGAAGCTGGTTGTCGTCTTGTGGCGGCCCGACTTTCAGCTGCCCATCATGCACGGTGACCGCCAGCGCGATTTCGGGCCCGCGCAGATGCAACTGCACGCTGCGTCCGTTCAGTGCGGAAAGCCGCTGCCGCGTTTCTGGATCCAGCGACAGCGTGTGGTTCAGCGCGGTTTCCAGCGCACGGCCGGCGAGTTTGCGCAGCGGCCGCGGCAGCCAGGCATTGGGAAGGGCGGTAGTCATTCGGAGAGTGTAGCTGCGCAGGCCGCGTTCGTAAGAGCGACTTCAGTCGCGATGCTCTTCGTTATGGCATCAGAGCAAGAGCATCGCGACTGAAGTCGCTCCTACACGGTCGAGGTGCTGGCGCCGTTGAAGCCGAGTTGACGCCAGGCTTCGTAGACGGCGATGGCGACCGTATTTGACAGGTTCAGGCTGCGACTGTTGGGACGCATCGGCAGGCGCAAACGCTGCGCGGGTGGGATGGCCTGCAGCACGGTATCGGGCAGACCGGCGGTTTCGCAGCCGAACAGCAGCGCGTCGCCATCGGCAAATTTTGCATCGACGTGCGCGACGCGGGCGCGGGTGCTGAAGGCAAACAGGCGCGGTGTACCGATGGTATCGAGACAACTGGCTAGATCGTCATGGACGGAGAGGCTGGCGTACTCGTGGTAATCCAGCCCCGCCCGGCGCAGCCGGGTGTCGTCGAGCTCGAAGCCGAGCGGGCGAATCAAATGCAGGGCGGCGCCGGTATTTGCACACAGGCGAATGACATTGCCGGTGTTTGGCGGAATCTCGGGGCGAAAGAGGATGACGTGAAGCATCCGGCTATTATCGCCTTTCCGGAGCGCGTCGCGCTGCCTTCGCTCAGCTCTTCGGCAGGCAGACCACGCCATCGGCTGGCAGTGCGCAGCTAACGGGTGCGGCCAGCAACATCGCGGCGAGGCTCCGGCCTGTACCGGAGGCGGCAAGCTTGGCGTCGGTGGGAGTGACCGTCAGCATGGCACCGAAGATCAGGCCGCAAACAGCCAGGCAGGCAATGAACAGACCGCGCAACATCAGAGTTTCAAATTTCATGATCGTGGCTCCATAACAAGTGATCGGGGAAGAAGTCTCGTCATGGACGTTTGCAAACGGCGTGCCAATCGTCTGTTAATACGTAAGTTATTGATTTTAGTAACTTGCTGGCCGAGGTTCCGTCAGCGCCTACTCGTCCGCGGACAGCTTGGCCGCCCGCTGACGGTCAACCGGACACCTGATGCAGGCGGCGCCGCAAGTATTTGCGGAAAGTGATTGCGACCGCTAGCCTGAAGTGACTTATTTGTGAAAAGGAGATTCACCGTGGCCAAGAAACCGCTTGCCCTGCTCATCGCCGCATCGTTGACCCTTGCAGGCGGCATGCCGCTGGCGCTGGCAGCAACCGCCCCCGTCTCGACCGTTGCAGCCACGGCGCAGATTCCGGAGCTGGCTTACGCCCGC
>JALYXN010000354.1 GCA_030947085.1 Pseudomonadota bacterium
AGCAGCGGCCCGGGAATGTTCAACGAGTTGGCCGTGGCGATCCACATGACCTCGGACAGATCGAGGTCGACCTCCAGGTAGTGATCATTAAAAGTGTGGTTCTGCTCCGGATCCAGCACCTCAAGCAATGCCGACGACGGATCGCCGCGGAAATCCATCGACATCTTGTCGATTTCGTCCAGCACGAAGAGCGGATTCTTGGCGCCCACCTTGTTGAGGTTCTGCACAATCCGGCCCGGCATCGAGCCGATATAGGTTCGACGATGCCCGCGGATCTCCGCCTCATCGCGTACACCGCCCAGGCTCATGCGCACGAACTTCCGGTTGGTTGCCTTGGCGATCGACTGTCCCAGCGACGTCTTGCCCACGCCAGGCGGCCCCACCAGGCAGAGGATCGGTCCCTTCATCACGGTCACCCGCTGCTGCACCGCGAGATATTCCAGAATCCGGTCCTTGACCTTCTCCAGACCAAAATGGTCCGCGTCGAGAACTTCCTGGGCCATCTGGAGATCCCTGCGCACCTTGCTGCGCTTCTTCCAGGGCACACCGACCAGCCAGTCCAGATAATTGCGAACCACGGTGGCTTCGGCGGACATCGGCGACATCTGCTTGAGCTTGTTGAACTCCTGCCGTGATTTAGCCAGAACCGCCTTGGGCATGCCGGAGTTCTCGATTTTCTTCTGCAGCTCTTCGATCTCGTTGGGGCTGTCCTCGCCGTCGCCAAGCTCCTTCTGGATGGCCTTCATCTGTTCGTTGAGGTAATACTCGCGCTGGCTCTTCTCCATTTGCGACTTGACCCGGCCGCGAATCCGCTTTTCAACCTGCTGCAAGTCCATTTCGCCATCGACAAGCCCGATCAGAAGTTCAAGCCGTTGCCCCACGTCGGCCGTCTCAAGCACGCGCTGCTTGTCTGCCATGCGTACTGAAAGATGGGCGGCGATGGAATCGGCGACTCGCGAAGGATCGTCAATACCGGACAGGCTGGCCAGAACTTCAGGCGGCAGCTTGCGGCTTTGTTTGACCAACTGCTCGAACAGCGAAATCAGCGTATGCGAGACCACGTCGAGTTCGCGCTCTTTCGAGTTGTAAACGGGCTCGATCAGACGCGAGCGCGCCACCAACATGCCGTCCTCTTCCCGGAAGTCCTCGACCGAAACACGCGACTGCCCCTCAACCAGCACCTTGACCGTGCCGTCGGGAAGCTTCAACAGCTGCAGCACGCCAGCGAGCGTGCCGACCTGGTGCAGGTCAGCGATCTGTGGATCATCGGTATCCGGGCTCTTCTGGGCCACCAACAGGATCTGGCGCTCACCCTCCATGGCGCGCTCCAGCGCACGCATGGACTTGTCGCGACCGACAAACAGCGGGATAACCATGTGCGGGTAGACCACCACATCTCGCAATGGCAATACCGGCAGAGCGTCCAGGGCATCAGTAAGGGGAGCGTTCTTGGCCATGCAGGCGGATTTCCTCGAATTCAAAGCTTCAAATGACCTCGACACCGCGTCGGGCCCGCTACTACGTCAAGTGGAGGCAACCACCCGCTCACTCAAGGTGCAGCGGTAACCAAAAAGCAGAACGGCCCCGGTGTATCACCGGAGCCGTCGTGATGGCCAGCGCGAGATGGGTCAGGCAGCGTCGCTACCCTCGGCCCCCACTCGCTGTTGCAGATTGCCGCGATAGATCAGGTACGGCTCGGCCTGACCGTCAATGACGGCATCATCCACGACCACCTTGCTGACATGTTCGAGCGAAGGCAGTTCGTACATCGTTTCAAGCAGCACCTGCTCGAGAATGGTGCGCAGGCCGCGAGCACCG
The DNA here is from genome assembly GCA_030947085.1 of Pseudomonadota bacterium. Lineage (GTDB taxonomy): Bacteria > Pseudomonadota > Gammaproteobacteria > Xanthomonadales > Rhodanobacteraceae > Rhodanobacter. Next base: position 1,819 of record JALYXN010000354.1, read on the forward strand.
GTCTTTCGCTTGAGCGCCTTCTTTGCGATGGCCTGCAAGGCTTCCGGGCGGAACTCCAGCTCCACCTCTTCCATTTCGAACAACTTCTTGAACTGCTTGGTCACCGCATTCTTCGGCTCGGTGAGAATCTTCACCAGGGCAGCCTCGTCGAGCTCGTCGAGGGTAGCCACCACAGGCAGACGACCGACGAATTCGGGGATCAGGCCAAAGCGCACCAGATCTTCCGGCTGGACATCAGCCAGAACCTTGCCGAGATTCTCGGTGCGTTCCTTGCTGCGCACTTCGGCCGAAAAACCGATGCTGGTGTTCTCGGAACGTTGCTGGATGACTTTTTCCAGCCCTGCAAACGCGCCACCGCAAATAAACAGGATGTTCTTCGTGTCGACCTGCAGAAACTCCTGTTGCGGATGCTTGCGCCCGCCCTGGGGCGGCACCGACGCCAGAGTGCCTTCGATCAGCTTCAGCAGCGCCTGCTGCACGCCTTCGCCGGATACATCGCGCGTGATCGACGGGTTCTCGCTTTTGCGTGAAATCTTGTCGATCTCATCGATATAAACGATGCCCGACTGCGCCTTCTCCACATCGTAGTCGCATTTCTGCAGCAACTTCTGGATGATGTTTTCAACATCCTCACCCACGTAACCGGCTTCGGTCAGCGTCGTGGCGTCAGCAATGGTGAACGGGACATTGAGCAGGCGCGCCAGCGTTTCCGCCAGCAGCGTCTTGCCCGATCCGGTAGGACCGATCAGCAGAATGTTGGATTTGCCAAGCTCGATGTCATCGCTTTTCTGGCGTGACTCGATCCGCTTGTAGTGGTTGTAAACCGCCACCGCCAAGGCCTTCTTGGCCCGCGTCTGACCGACCACGTACTGATCAAGCGACTCTCGAATCTCGCGAGGCTTGGGCAATTGCGTACGTCCGGAGGCAGCCTTCTCCTCCAACTCCTCGCGAATGATGTCGTTGCAGAGCTCCACGCATTCATCGCAGATGAATACGGATGGGCCTGCAATCAATTTACGCACTTCATGCTGGCTCTTTCCGCAGAAGGAGCAATAGAGAATCTTGCCGCTGTCGGTGGAACGCCCCTGCCGGTCGTCACTCATACTTTCGATCCCGCTGGTCAATCTGGATGCGTCGCGAGAATAACACAGGGCCCCGCGTCTGCCTGCAAACGCGGGGCCCTTCTCGCGACTCTGGTTAGAATCTGGAAATCAGGCTGATTTCACCGTTTCGCCGGCACGCTTGTCGAGAACTTCGTCGATGAGACCATAAGTCCTGGCGTCCACAGCGTTCATGAAGCGATCCCGCTCCATGTCCAGCTCGATCTTTTCGAGCGGCTGGCCTGTGTGTTCGACATAAAGCTTGTTCAGTCGCTCACGGATGTAGAGAATTTCCCGGGCCTGAATATCGATATCGGTGGCCTGACCCTGTGCCCCGCCCGAAGGTTGGTGGATCATGATCCGTGAATTGGGCAAGGCAAACCGCTTGCCCTTGGCGCCAGCCATCAGCAAAAACGAGCCCATGCTGCACGCCTGACCGATGCACATCGTGCTGACGTTCGGCTTGATGAACTGCATGGTGTCGTAGATCGCCAGACCTGCGGTCACCGCGCCGCCGGGACTGTTGATGTAGAAGTTGATGTCCTTGTCAGGGTTTTCCGATTCCAGGAACAGCATCTGGGCAACGATGACGTTTGCCGTCTGATCATTGACCTCACCCACGAGGAAAATGATTCGCTCCTTCAGCAGGCGCGAATAGATGTCGTAGGAACGCTCGCCGCGAGCGGTCTGCTCGACGACCATCGGTACCAAATTGAGACTTTGAATCTGATCCATGGCCATGGTGGCAGCTCTCCAGGTAAAGGGGCCTGCAAATGCTCAGGCGTTAGCCGGGCGCATCACGTCGTCAAAGCTCAGTTCCTGCTCCGTGGTCCTGGCGTGTTCCGCCACCCACTCGGCAACCTGGTCTTCCATCACACGATTCTGCAGCCCAGACATCAACTGGGGGTCGCCGTTGTAGAGTTCAATGACTTTCTCCGGTTCTTCGTACGTCGAGGCGATCGCGGCGAGCTGCTCGGCAATGCGCTTGCGATCGACCTTGATGTCTTGTTTGCGGGCGATTTCCCCCATCAGCAGACCGGCGATCACGCGCTTGCGGGCGACCGGCGTTGCCGCCTCGACAAGCTGCGGCGGCGGCTGCTGGCCCTTCGGCACGCTGCCGGCGGCCAAGCCGTGCGCTTCGGACTGAACCATCTGATTCGGCACGTCGAGGTCGCCATGCAAGTCGGCCAGCTTTTCCGCCACTTCGGACTTCAAACGACCCATCAACGCGGCTTTCAGCTCGCGCTCGAGGTTTGACCGGACTTCCTTGCGAAACGTTTCCAGATCGCCGTCGGCGATACCGAACAGCTTGGCGAACTCGCCATCGATCTCGGGCAGCTTGGGCTCCTGCACCTTGATGATCTTGAAGTTGACCTGCGCAGCCTTTCCGGCAAGCTGGTCATTGCGGAAATCGTCCGGGAAGGTGATTTCGCTGTCGAAAGTCTCATCGGCCTTACGGCCAAGCAGCGCCTCATCCAGCGCCTTGAACAAGGTGCCCGAACCCAGCACGCTGCCGGCCCGCTCGAGGCCTTCGGTCGGAAAGCGGTAATCGCCCGCTTCGGCCGAGTACTCGAACATCACGAAGTCACCCCCGGCCGAGGCGCGATCGACTTCGTCGAAGCTGCGGCGTTGCTGGCGCAGGGTTTCGAGCATTTTGTCGATATCGGCATCTGCCACATTGGCCACCGGGCGACTGATCTCCAGCGTGGCCACGTCGACCTCGGGGAACTCCGGCATGATCTCGAACGTCGCGGTGTAAGAAATCTCGCCATCCTCCGGCGTGCCGGTGGTGTCGATGGACGGGTTGGCGATCGGCGTCAGCTTCTCTTGTGCCACGGCCTCACGCAAGGTGCTGCCAATCAGGTCGGACAACACCTCTCCGCGAACCTGCTCGCCGAAACGCTGCTTGATCACGGTCGCTGGCACCTTGCCCGGCCGAAAACCCTTCAAACGAACCGTACGGCCCATTTCAACGATACGCGCGCTGACCTGGGTCTCCAGACGCTCGGCGGGAATTTTCACCGTGAGCTTGCGCTCGAGCTTGCCAATGTTCTCAACCGAAACCTGCATGACGTCTCCTGGTGCTACTTGTGTTGTGGGCCTGCCGCAGGCGCCGTGGCGGCAATGCCGTCGAAAAAATAAGGAAATCCATCGGGCATGGTGCGAAAGGGGGGACTCGAACCCCCACGGGGTTAACCGCCAGAACCTAAATCTGGTGCGTCTACCAATTCCGCCACTCTCGCCTTGCCATTCTTGTAAAACGTGCGTAACCACAGGTTTTTGAAGCTATTTGCCCTTCAAAATGCAAGGCAGATACGCTCCATCCCCTCGACACACATCTAAGTCGATGATTCCCTTGTACGAAAGCAGACCATTTTACGATTGCATGACCTTCCAGCACAAGCACACCAGCACGGCGCTGCACTGTTACCGACATCATGCCGCCGTTGGCGGCCCTATCTTTGCGCCTTGCAGGCACTGATCAACTTTCTTACGCGGAAAAGCAAAACGCCGATCGCTGGCTGGCGATCGGCGTTTTGCCGTAGTGGTGGGCCGTGAAGGATTCGAACCTTCGACCAATTGATTAAGAGTCAACTGCTCTACCAACTGAGCTAACGGCCCATGAAACATGGGTGTGACTGGGGTGGATGATGGGATTCGAACCCACGACAACCGGAATCACAATCCGGGACTCTAACCAACTGAGCTACACCCACCATAAATCTTGAAACTGGTGCGCCAGACAGGACTCGAACCTGCAACCGTCGGCTTAGAAGGCCGATGCTCTATCCGGTTGAGCTACAAGCGCAGTCATTACCAGTAGAACTCGTCGCTGGTCGGGGCAGAGGGATTCGAACCCCCGACTTTTGCGTCCCAAACGCAACGCTCTACCAGACTGAGCTATACCCCGCTTTCGAATCCCCGATGACTACACCACCGAAGCCTTGAAATGTTACGGGCGACACCTCGCCCAGTCAATCCGTATCGAAGCACACCGTGGTTGTCTCCAACCCCGTTTTCACCAAGACAGACCGCTTGCCTCGGGGAAAACGACAGCGAGGTGCAAGCACCTCGCTTCGCTTTAAAAATGGTGCGCCCGGAGAGATTCGAACTCCCGACCACCTAGTTCGTAGCCAGGTACTCTATCCAACTGAGCTACGGGCGCACTGTGCAAACCTGTTGTCTGTCCGTGTGATGTTTGGGCATCAACACGGTCAACCAAGAAGCGGAATTATTCAGACTCAGCCTCTTCACGTCAACCCTTTTCGTGAAAATTCTTCGACGAGT
>JALYXN010000362.1 GCA_030947085.1 Pseudomonadota bacterium
GGCAGCGGAGGCCGCTTTGCCGCCCCGTTCGGACGGTGCATCATGGCCGCACGATGCCGTAGAGCCTAAGGATTCAACGATGACGACGAAAGTGCTGGGAATCGATTTGCGTGATGCCGGACGCGACGGTGTGTATCGGGTGGATCCGGATGATCCGGTGACCCTCGTGGCCGACGCGCAGCGCGCCGGTGTGCCGCTGGTTCGGGTGGACCTGGCCGGATGTGTGACGCTGCCCTCGCTGCTGGCTCGCGTCACTGACGCTATCGGCTTGCCTGCGCACGCAGTCGATTCGATGGACGCGATGGATGACGCGCTGCGCGACCTGGACGATGCCGCCGCGCCCGGTCATGTGCTGCTGTTCGATCACGCCGATGATCTGGCCCGCGAAGCGCCGCTGGTGTTTGCCGACCTGCGCGACCGGCTGACGTCCGTGGCGGCGCATTGGCATGAGCAAGGCGTGCCGTTTTTCGTGTTTCTGGAATTTGCCGACAACGAAACCCGGGACGCCGCTATCGACGCCTGATACCACATGAGGCCGCGGGCTCAAGGGCGCCCGCCACGGGGTTCCACCTAATTAGCTGATGCAGGTGTAAAAGTAAGGATTGAGGCGGCGGTGGAACCATTGCCCGTTGACTCCAGGCCGTCATAGTCGGCGCCTTTCTGCGGACCCGGACAACCATAATGGAAGCATTGGATAAAAACAGCACGGCCACGGTGGTCGTCGGTGTCGGCGCGTCCGCCGGGGGCGTCGAGGCGCTGAGCGCCTTTTTCGATCAGGAGCAAGGCGGATCGAAGGCCGCGTTTCTGGTTGCGATGCATCTGGCACCGGGGCGGCAAAGCCACCTGCCCGACATCCTTTCACGGCATACAAGCATGCGGGTGGTCCAGGCAGAGGACGGCATGCTGCTTGCTCCGGACAGTGTCTACGTGCTGTCGCCAAGCACGGTGATGACCGTCAACGAGCACACCTTGCGCGTGCTGCCGAGCGCGCCTTCTGAGCGCGGACCGACCGTGATCGACCGCATGTTCAATTCGATGGCGGAGGTTTTCGGCGAACGTGCCATAGGCATCGTGCTTTCCGGCACCGGCGACGATGGGGCGTTGGGACTGAGAGCGATCAAGGAATGTGGTGGGCTGACTATTGCCCAGGTCGAGGATGGCACCGCACCGTTGTTTTCGGGTATGCCGCAAAGCGCCATTGCCGCGGGTGCGATCGACGACCAGCTTTCGGTGGAGCAAATCGGCGCTCGCCTGGATAGCGCCATCAAGATGCTCGGCGGCGAGCCCAGTCCGTCGGACGGTCCGGAGGCAGAGCACCAGAACGAACTGCGCAAGGAAATATGCGCCCTGATCCATGCGCAGACAGGGCACGATTTCAGCGGGTACAAACCCAGCACCTTCATGCGACGGGTAGCGCGGCGCATGAATGTGCTGCAGCTGAACTCGCTGGAGGACTGTGTCGAGTACCTCAAGCAGACGCCGATGGAGGTGACGGAACTGTTCCGCGATCTGTTGATCAGTGTCACCAGCTTCTTTCGCGACAGCGAATCGTTCGACTCGCTGGAACAGACGATCGTGCCGGCGATGTTCGAGGGAAAACTGCGCGCCGAAGAGGTGCGCGTGTGGATACCCGGATGCGCTACCGGGGAAGAAGCCTATTCGGTGGGCATCCTCCTTCTGGAGCATGCCGAACGCCTCGGTACAGCCGCGCCGGCAATCCGCATTTTCGCTACCGATATCGACGAACACGCGCTGAGCATTGCGCGAAAGGGCCGCTACCCTTCCGCGTTGATGAAATCGGTAAGCGAAGAACGTCGAAATCAGTTCTTCGTCGATGACTGCGGCCATTTCACGGTGCAGAAACGACTGCGCGAGATCTGCACCTTCTCCCTCCACAATGCGTTGCGCGACCCGCCGTTCTCACGGATCGACCTGGTGTCATGCCGCAACCTGCTGATCTATCTGGGGCAGGAGTTTCAGGATCGCATCCTTCCGATCACGCACTATGCATTGCGACACAACGGGTTTTTGTTTCTGGGCGTGGCCGAAGGTATCAGCCGGAACACCTCATTGTTCAAGCCGATTAGCAAAGAGGGCCGCATCTTTCAGCGGCTGCACGACCCCGACGGGAGCGGCGCACTGCCCTTGCTGAAAAGTGGGCTGCACACGCGCACCACACAGCGCTCGTCGGCACCACTCTTTACCCCGCCCATCGCCAGCAATGGCAGTAGCCTGCGCCACCAGATCGAGGCTCGGATCCTGGATGCGCATACGCCAGCCTACGTACTCGTCAACGGCCAGGGCGAAGCGATGTTCTATTCCGGCCGCACCAGCGATTACCTGGAATTCCCGGCCGGGATGCCCAATCGCCATCTGCTGAGCAATGCGCGCAAGGAACTGCGGCTGGGACTGCGTCATGCGCTGCATGAAGCAGTCACCTTGCAGCAACGGGTCGAGCTTCCCGACACCACCATCGACTGCGGTGGCGCACTGCGCCGCGTGCAGGTCAGCATCGAACCGTTCAAGCACGGCGACACACCGCTTTACCTGGTGCTCTTTTCCGACCGCGGCGCCGCACCCCATCTGGCGCAGAATTTCGATGAGGCCACGGCGCACAACGTGGAGCAACTTGAACGCGAGCTCACGGACACCCGCGAGCAGTTGCAATCCACGCACGAAGAATTCGAGACCGCGATCGAGGAGCTGCGCGTCTCCAACGAAGAACTGATGTCGGTCAACGAGGAGTTGCAATCCTCCAACGAGGAACTTGAAACCTCCAAGGAGGAGCTGCAGTCGATCAACGAAGAGCTGCAAACCGTCAATAGCGAAATGGCACGACACGCCGATGCACTGGATCAGTCCAATGCGGAGCTGAGTGGCTTGCTGGAAAACAACGGCATCGCCACGATTTTTCTCGACCCCAAACTGGCCATTCGCCGCTATACCCAGGCGGCGACCGACATTTTCACCCTGATTCCTTCGGATTGCGGTCGATTGATCACCGACCTGACCTCGCAGCTGAAGGATTTCGATCCGCGCGAGCTCCTTGAAACGGCAATGGAAACACGGCAGGTCATCGAAGAGCCGCTGACCCGCAAAAACGAACGCAAACACTATTTGATGCGGATACTTCCCTACATCGCGAAGACGCCGGACAACAGCGGCGTGGTGATGACGTTCATCGACGTCACCGCGCTGGCCCAGGCAGACGCGCGACACAAATCGATGATCGGCGAGCTCAACCATCGCGTGCGCAACATGCTGGCCATCGTCAGCGCGATGGCCAACCAGACGCTGATGCAGAGCGTCGAAAGTGAAGCCCTGGACGCCTTTCTCGACCGGCTGCACGCGATGGCTCGCACCTACAAGTTGTTGACTGAAACCGACTGGTCGTACATGTCATTTACCGAACTGCTGCGTGGAGAGCTGTCGGTGATTGCCAAGCCGTCACGTTACTCGATCAGCGGACCGCCGTTGAAACTGGAGCCCCGCGAAGCGCTGGCCCTGGGCATGGTCGTGCACGAGCTGGCGACCAATGCATTGAAGTATGGCGCGCTGTCTAACGACTCGGGTCGTGTCGACGTCACCTGGGCACGTTCGGAGGAGTCGGCGTTCAGCACGGAGATCTGCTGGAAAGAAACCGGCGGGCCCCAGGTCGCGGAGCCGAAGCGGCGTGGCTTTGGCTCGCTGATGATCGAACGCCAGTTGTCCTATGAACTCAGCGGTCACAGCAACATCACCTACACCCCGGAAGGATTGGAGGTCAAAATGCAGCTGCCACGCCTGCATCCGCAACCGAAACTGGAAAGCGACCATTTACAAGCATGAATAACGCGACGCCCGAGCTTCCTCTCGTCATGGTGGTCGAAGACGAACTGCTGATTGCCGCCACCTTAGAGATGGCGTTGGAATCTCATGGCTACGGCATTCTCGGCCCGGTGGCGACCGTCGACGAAGCCCTGACACTGCTGGCGACGTCGCGGCCCGACATGGCGCTGATCGACTATCGACTGGCCAGCACCACGACGGAGGCCTTGTTGCAGCCGTTGCAGGAGTTGCGCGTGCCTGTCTGTGTACTGACCGGATACAGTCGCCAACAGCTGCCTGCCGGCTACGCCGACTGCGCCATGCTGGAAAAGCCGTTCCGGATGAAAGAGCTGCTGGCGGCGCTGGCGCGACTCAATACGGTTTTCTGACGACGATGGTTTTATATACCGTTTCCAGCGTATGCTGACTGAGGGGAAAGGGATGAGTCACCAGCGGGGCTAGCG
>JALYXN010000366.1 GCA_030947085.1 Pseudomonadota bacterium
GTACCCGGCCGGCGAGGGTGCCGGCTACGCCGGCGGCATCCTGTCTGCCGGCGTGGATGGCATCAAGGTCGCCGAAGCGGTGGCGCGGTCCATGGTGGGCAACGGCCCCGCGGCGACGTAATTTCAACGCTAACACTGGAATAGGCGTTCTGGACCTTCAGGTTGAATTGCGGTGAATCCTCTTCCCGCTCCTACAACATCAGTAGCATCCCGATTTGCGTGAGGTTATCCGCGGTGCAGGAGCCCGCTCACGGGCGATCTTGTCAGGCACTTGTGGGAGCGGCTTCAGCCGCGATGTTCCTGCTCTAATGCCGCAACGAAAAGCATCGCGACTGAAGTCGCTCCCACAAAATCAGTAGCACCCCGATTTGCGTGAGGTATCCGCGGTGCACGAGCCCCAGATCGCTTGACCAACAACATAGAATCTCCTACCGGGCCACTTCGATCCAGTCCGCAATCACCTCGAATGCTCCAGATGCAGATGATGGCGCCATCTAGCCCTCCGCGCGCATTCGATGCACCGGCCAAACGCTGGCCGCAGGATTTTCCTGAAGCACGGTTCGACACGGCGCAAGCCGCTGGCTTGCCAGAAATCCGTATCGCGCGGCAGCGCGGCCAGTGTGCGCAGCCAGTCGCCGAGCAGGCCGGTACGGGTTTCCAGCCACTTGCTGTCCAGCCCGGCCACGGGCAGCTGGCGCGCAAACAGGTTCGATCCCGGGTGCGTCTGCAACCACTCCGGCATGTCACCGAGGCGGCAAACTCGACCTCGTCGGCATCGGCCAGCAAGGCATATTGGCGACACAAACTGGCGAGCAGCGCCTGCGAGCGTTCGGCCTGGATCGCCGCGATCGCGCGGTCGGTCTCGGCGATCTGCTGCGCCAGCGTGGCGGTTTCGTCCTTGTACAGGATGAGCTTGTCGCGGTTGTCGAAGCCCATGACCCAGTGGCGACGGTCGCCGACCTCATGACGGTCGTCCTTTTCATGCCGGCTGCGGCCGTGCTTGATCTGACCTTGCGCGGTGATGGCGCGCTCGCTCTGGCGCAACGCCTGCACGCTGTCCACGCAGGCGTAGTCGTAGCGGCGCAGCAGTTCGCCATGCAGCCATTGCTGATGCGCGTGCGCGGCCAGTTTCAGCTTGTTGAGCAGCGAACGCGGCGGCGCGGGGGACACGTTCAATACGTCGGCGCCGCCGATGCGGTGATACACCAGCTTGCCGCTGAGACGCGTCTGCGGTGCGCGGCAGCGCGTGGCCGTGCGCACGAAGTTCCTCCAGTTCGCGCGCCAACCGTTCGTGCAGCAGCGACGCAGGCAGCTGGCGCTCGGCGTCGAGCAGCAACGACTGCAACAGGCCGGCGATCAGCGGCGCATGGTCGGCCGCCAGCAACTTCCAGGTCGGCTGCTGGCGCAGGCGCTGCCAGGTGGCAAGGCGCGCACGGGTTTTCATGGCGGCACCACCTGCCGCGCACCGGCCAATCCCGGCGCGGTGACCGGCAAGAGTTCGCAGCCTGTTGGAAAAGATGGCACGGTCACGATGCGGGCGCCCGTCGTCGGTTGCCCAGGCGCGAGCACGCCCGGATGATCGTCACAGTGTCATTGGCTACGTCTCATCCGGTGCGACGGCTTGCGCGAACGCGCCGAGCATGATGCGTCGAGCATGACGCGTCGGTTCGCCTTGAACCGGCCCGGAGCACCCCAACCTCTGCTTTGTCTACTCCTTTTGACAGGCATCTCATGACCGCCCCCGTTTCGCTCCGCATCGACTTCGTTTCCGACGTGTCTTGCCCGTGGTGTGCCGTCGGGCTGGCCTCGCTGCAGCAAGCCTTGGCCACGCTCGATGGACAGGTGACGGCGGAGATTCATTTTCAGCCGTTCGAACTGAACCCTCAGATGCCGCCGGAAGGCGAGGATTCCACCGAGCATCTGGTGCGCAAGTACGGCAGCTCAGCGGAGCAGATCGATGCCAATCGCGAGGCGATCCGTGCGCGTGGTGCGGCGCTGGGTTTCACTTTCAACATGGACCGGCGCAGTCGCGTCTACAACACCTTTGACGCGCATCGGCTGTTGCACTGGGCCGAACTGGAAGGTCGCCAGATGCCGCTCAAGCAGGCCTTGCTGCGCGCGTATTTCACCGATGGCGAGGACGTTAGTGCGCACGAGACGCTAATTCGACTGACGCGGGAAGTCGGACTGGATGCCGAACGCGCCCGCGAGATTCTCACGTCGGACGCGTACGCCGACGAGGTTCGGGCGCAGGAGCAGTTGTTCCTCGGTCGCGGCATCCATTCAGTACCGGCGACCATCATCAACGGCCAGCACCTGATCTCCGGCGGTCAGCCACCGGAAGCGTTCGAACAGGCACTGCGGCAGATCGCTGCGGCGTAACGCCGAACCGGCCGCTTATTCGGCGACGTCGCGAGTCTGCCAGTGACCGATCGGTGCCGGACGACCGAGCAGGTCGCCCTGGCCCAGGTCGCACCCCATCGCTTGCAAGGCGTCGTGCTGGCTCTGCGTCTGGATTCCTTCGGCGATCACCTGCATGTCGAGTGCACGCGCCAGTGCCAAGATCGCCGCCACCACGGTGGTGCTGCTGGTATGGGCGCCCTTGTCCAGTGCCTGCACGAAGCCGCGACCGATTTTCAATAGGCGTAGCGGTAGCGAATGCAGGTAGCTGAGCGACGAATAGCCGGTACCGAAGTCGTCCAATGCGGCACCCACGCCGATCAGGCGCAACCGGTCGAGCGTGGCGCGGACGTGGTGCGGATCCTCCAGCAGTGCGCCTTCGGTCACCTCGGCAACCAGTCGCGACGGTGGCAGGCCGACACGCTCCAGCAACTGGATCAGGCGCGTGTCGAAATCGGCATGCCGCAGATGCAGTACCGAAACGTTCAAGGTCATGAAGGTAGCGGCATCGTCATGCTCCAGCAGCCGTCGGCAGCTGAGTTCGAACATGCGCCAGTCGATCGCCTCGATCAGTCCGCTGTCCTCGGCAATCTTCAGAAAATCTTCGGGCAGCATCACGCCACGCTGTGGATGGTTCCAGCGGATCAGTGCCTCGTAACCCACGACCTTGCCTCCATTGAGCTGGCAGATCGGCTGGAAGTAAGGCTCGAACTGATCCTCCAGCAAAGCCCGGCGCAACTCGCCTTCCAGCGCCAGCACGTCAACCACGTTCTGTGCCAGCGTTTCGTCGTACATCACGAAGCGCTTGCGCCCCAAACCCTTGGCGCGGTAAAGCGCGATATCCGCGTCACGCAGCAACTCGTCGGCGGCCTGGTAATGGTCGTCACCGATGGCGATCCCGATGCTCGCCGTGATCTGCAGGTCCTTGCCAGCCACCAGCAGCGGCTCGGTCAAAGCATCCATGACCCGCTGCGCCACCACGGTGGCATCGTTCGTCACCGTCAGCTGCTCAAGCAGGATGGCGAACTCGTCGCCGGACAGGCGCGCCACCAGATCAGGATGTCGCACGCAGTCGGCGAGCCGGGTCGCCACCACCTTCAGCACCTCGTCACCGGCCAGATGACCGAGACTGTCGTTGATGATCTTGAACCGGTCGACGTCGAGATAGAGCAGGGCGCACTGGCCTTTCGGATGCTGCCGCAACCGGGCCAGAACGCGGTCGATACGATCCCGCAGATATCCGCGATTCGGCAATCCGGTGAGCGAATCGTGCACCACCTGATGCTTGAGCTGTTCCTGCATCCGCTCGCGCTCGATGATTTCCTTACGCAGGGCCAGCGTGCGCTCTTCCACCCGATGTTCGAGCTGCTCATACGCGCGGCGCAGCGCTTCGGCGGAACGGCGACGCGTGAGGCTGTTGGCGATCTGGGACGCCACAAAACTTAGCAGCTCCTGATCGGCCGGGCCATACAGCACGCTTGCCCGATAGCTTTGCACCGTGACCAGCCCGATCACTTCATCCCCCACCATTAGCGGAACGCCGAGCCAGCTGGTGGCAGGCGATCCCACCCGGCCGGATGCGATCTCGCCATCGTCCTCCAGCTTCTCGATATGGTCATTGTCGGCACGCAGCGGACAGCCGTTGCGCAGCACGTACTCGCTCAGCCCCCGCCCGAGCGCACGGCTCACCGGCGGTCGCTCGACCGCGTCTACCGCGTAGGGAAACGTCAGTTGCCCGCCGTCATCCGATAGCAGGCCGATGAAGAAATTCTCTGCATTGAGCAGCTCGCCCACCACTTCGTGTACGCGCCGATAGAATTCTTCCTGATCGATATCGGCGGTGGCGAGCTGCGCGATCTGGAACAGCGCCGCCTGCAGATGTTCGGCACGCTGGCGCTCGAGGATTTCCAGCTGCAGTCCGCGATTGGCCGCTGCCAGTTGCAGCGTGCGCAACTGCACCCGCGCCTCGAGGTCCTGCTTGCCCTGCTTGCGCTCCAGCGCGGTGAGGATATGACTGCCGACAAACTCCAGCAGGGCCAAATCCTCGTCAGTGAAGCCGATGCCCTGCCGGTAGCTTTGTACAACGAGCGCGCCGCCGGTCTGACCATCCCGCCGCATCGGGACGCCCAACCAGTCGTAGCTGTCCGGCCCCAGCACGACAACCGGCCCGGGCGCCTGTCGCCGCAACTCCTCGGCGCTTCCCATGCGCGCCTTGCCGTCGCGGATGACATACCAGGTCAGCGTGTGCTCGATCGTGGTCAATGGCTGGTCACCCTGATCAACCGGTGGCTCCGGATCCAGCACATCGACGAAATAGAGGAAACGTATGGTGTCCCGGACCTCGTCGTAGCGCACGATGAAAAAGTTTTCCGCATACATCAGGGTGCTGACGATGGCGTGGATGCCTTCGAGCATCGACGGCATGTCGCGATCGGATCCGGCCAGATCCGAGATCGCGAACAGCGCCCGCTGCAAGGCATCGGATCGCTGGAGCTGCTGATGCGAATTCTTCAGTGCCGACCATTCCAGCGCGCGCCGCAGCGGCTTGACGACGAACCTCAACCAGGGCTCTATGTGGGTCAGCCATTCGCGCTGCACCACATCCTTCGAACCCGCCTGAAGCAGCAGTACCGCGGCCCTGGGAGCGTCGCTCAGGCGAATGGCCACCTGGTCCTGGCCTGCCGGCCAGTGCCATCCCTCGTGCGCACTGGCGGCAGTGAGCCCCGGCCAATCCACCGGACCTTCGATCTTTGCCGGGACGCTGCAACGCTGCGACCTATCATCCAGGCCCCAGAACACCGAGGCGCGCACGCCCGGCAGTTCGGACTGGACCAGCTCGACGATGGCCTCACTCACCTCCACCGGTGTATGGGCAGCAAGCAGCCGGGACAGCCATCCCAATAGCACGGCCTCATCCAAGGCTGTCGTCAACCCTGCAATTGCCTGCCCCGTCAATGAAGTTCTCCTGCCCAATATCGCCGACCCCCGGTGGCAGCCTCCCCCGCCATAACCTGCACCGTGGCGTCGTCCAGCCTGCCTGCATGCGGCCACACACGCAATACCGATAAACTGGCGGTCGGCATCCTCGCGTGACCGCGCCCGCGGCGGGTGATGTCCTGTCGGCGGCCAGCATTATCCACGCCGACGTTTCCTTGCACCACGCGTCCCCCCGCCTCACAGGTTTTCCCATCCACATGCTCGCCGATACCACCAAAGACGCCATCCGCGCCGCCTATGCACGTCTGAAGGACGGACTGCCGGGATTTCGCGTACGCGCCTCGCAGGGAAAAATGATTGCCGAAGTGGCCAAGGCTTTCGGCCAGACCGGCGGGGTGGCGGTGATCGAGGCGCCGACCGGCACCGGCAAGTCGATGGCCTATCTGATCGCCGGGGTGGAGGTGGCGCGTTTCCAGAAGAAGAAGCTGCTGATCGCCACAGCCACCGTGGCGCTGCAGGAACAGCTGGTACAACGCGATATTCCGCTGTACCTGCAGCTCAACGGCATCGAAGCGAAGGTGGCGCTGGCCAAGGGCCGCGGTCGTTATTTGTGCCCACGCAACCTGGCGATGGCGGTCAACAGCATCAACGACACGGAACAGATGGGTCTGGCCGGATTCGACGCCGATCTGGCGCTGTGGAACAAGCCGCCCCAACCGCGCGACAAGCAGGCGCTGGCCGCGCTGCGCACGGCGTTCGACCATCACGAGTGGAACGGTGACATGGATATCGCACCGGAGCCGGTCAGCGACCTGCTGCGCCCGATGATCACCACCAGCGCCGGCGGCTGCACCGGGCGCAAGTGCGGCCAGTTCATGGTCTGCCCGTTTTTTGCCGCGCGGCGCGCCGTGGATGACGCGGAGATCATCGTGGCCAACCAGGACCTGGTGCTGGCCGACCTGACCATGCCGGGCGAGGACGAAGGCTGGGGCGGGGTGATCCTGCCGCGGCCGGACGAGACGCTGTACATCTTCGACGAGGGCCATCACCTGCCGGCCAAGGCAATCGACCGTGGCGCCGCCGAGGTCTACATGAACGTGGCCGTGCGCCAGCTGAGCCGACTGGGCCGGCAGGTGCATGCCGCCTATTCGCTGACCGACAAGGAACGCCTGGGCAAGCTCAGTCTCGACCAGGGCGATGAAAAGCTGCAGGAACTGAGCAACGCGCTGGAGGAACTCGAAAAGGACATCCGCCTCGGCTGGACGCCGGATCCGTCGGAAGCCGAACCGATGTACCGCGGCTCGCTCGGCCAACTGCCGGAACCCTGGGTGGTGCAGGCCCAGATGCTCAGCGTGGCTACCAACGAGGTCCAGCGCTGGCTTGGCGCGGTACGTCGCGCGGTGGTCGAAATGACCGACGGCGGCCCCACCCAGGAAGCACTCTCGCGCGAACTCGGCATGGCGCTGGAACGCATCGGCAAGCAGGCCAGCTGCTGGCGGGCCTGGGCCAGCGAAGATCCGGAAAGTGGCCCGCCGCTGGCGCGCTGGATCACCCTGATCGGCGACCAGCAACTGGTCTGCCACGCTTCCTCGGTCTCTGCCGGTGACCTGCTGCGGAGCGTTTTGTGGGGCAATGCCAGCGGGGTGCTGATGACCTCGGCCACCTTGAGTGCCGGCGGCAGTTTTCGCGGCTTCGCCGACTCGGTCGGCCTGCCGGACGAAGCGGTGTGCCTCAGCCTGCCCTCGCCGTTCGACCTTGCCAGCCAGGCTCGACTCGAAGTGCCCTCGATGCGCACGCTGCCGGACGCCCGCGAAGCCCATGCCGAGGAAATCAGCGAATGGCTGGCCGCCCATCTGGACTGGGACGCCGGCAACCTGGTGCTGTTCACTTCACGGGTAAAGCTGGAACGGGTGCTGCAGAAGTTGCCGATCGCCCAGGTGCGCAAAGTTCGCGCTCAAGGATCGCTGGGCAAATCGCAACTGATTGCCGAACACTGCGCCGCCATCGAGGCCGGCACGGGCAGCACGCTGTTCGGACTGGCCTCGTTCGGCGAAGGCCTGGATCTGCCGGGCAAACTGTGCGAAACGGTGGTGATCACCCAGCTGCCGTTCGCGGTGCCGACCGACCCCGTCGGCGCCACCTACGCCGAGTGGCTGGAGTCACGCGGACGCAATCCGTTCATCGAAGTCAGCATCCCCGAAGCCACCCGTCTGCTCACGCAGTATTGCGGCCGGCTGATCCGCAACGAAAGCGATCACGGGCGCATCGTGCTGCTGGATCGCCGCATCGTCACCAAGCGCTACGGCAGCGGCATGCTGAAGGCGTTGCCGCCGTTTCAGCGGGTGATCGAGCGAAGCGCCTGATCCCTTTCGTCGAACATATTCAGCGATGAGCGGCGACAGCGTGACCCAAGCGGATCTCATGCCTGCTGGTTGCCCGCCAGCCGATAGCGCATCTGTTCGGGATAACCCAGCAGGTAGCCCTGGCCCATCTCGCAACCCATCGCCAGCAGGGCAGCTCGCTCGACGTCGGTTTCGATGCCCTCGGCGATCACCTGGATATCCAGCGCGCGTGCCAGTGCCAGGATCGCCGCCACCACCCGGACGCTGCTGGTATCGCTGCCCTTGTTCAGCTCGCACACGAACGCGCGATCGATTTTCAGCATGCGCAGCGGCAAGGAATGCAGATAACTGAGTGAGGAGTAGCCGGTGCCGAAATCGTCCAGTGCAGCGCCCACGCCGAAACTGCGCAAGCGCTCCAGCATGGCCCGCACCCGGCCGGGGTTCTCGATCAACGAGCCTTCGGTGACTTCAGCGATCAATCGCGCCGGCGGCAGGCCGCAGCGCCCGACCAGCTCCAGCAGGCGCGTGTCAAAATCCGCACTGCCAAGATGCAGCGCCGAAACGTTGATGGTCAGGAACGGTTCGCCATCACCATGCCCTGCCAGCGCACGGCAACTGAGCTCGAACATCCGCCAGTCGATCGCCTCGATCATTCCACATTCCAGGGCGACCTTGATGAAATCATCCGGCTTGAGCACGCCACGCCGCGGATGATTCCAGCGGATCAGTGCCTCGTAGCCCAGCACCTGGCCATCATCGAGACGGCAGATCGGCTGGAAGTAGGGCTCGAACTCGTCATGCAGCAGGGCATGGCGCAATTCGCCCTCCAGGGTCAGCACGTCGACCACGTTTTTCGCCAGCGTTTCATCGAACAGTTCGAAGCGCTTGCGGCCGTTTTCCTTGGCACGATACAGCGCGATATCGGCGTCCCGCAACAGCTCATCGGGGCTGGCATAGCTTCCGTCACCGATGGCAATACCAATGCTGGCCGATGGCTCCAGCTCCCTGCCCGCCATCAGCAACGGCATGCCGAGCGTCGATAAAATCCGTCTCGCTACGGTGACCGCGGTGTCTGGCAGCAACGCGTCCACCAGCAGGATCGCGAACTCATCGCCGGACAGCCGCACCACCAGGTCCGGATCACGCACACAACACAGCAGCCGACGGGCAATCTCCTGCAGGAATTGGTCGCCCGCGAGGTGGCCCAGGCTGTCGTTGATCACCTTGAAACGATCGACATCCAGATAGAGCAGGGCGCAGCGCCTGCCGGGCTCGCGCTTGAGCAAGCCCAGCACACGACCCAGTTCGTCGCGAAGAAAACCACGGTTCGGCAGGCCGGTCAGCGGGTCGTGCATCACCTGATGCTTGAGTTGCTGCTGGATCTCTTCGCGCTGGTGGATCTGCTGGCGCAGTTCGAGCGTGCGTTCCTCCACGCGTTGCTCCAGCTGCGTATTGGCTTCGTGCAACGAGGCGGCGGAACTGCGTCGGTAGATGCTGTTGGCAATCTGCAGCGCGGCGAAGGAAAGCAACTCCTGGTCGGGCGCATCGTAGGCCGCTTCCTCGGCATAACTCTGCACCGCCACCAGGCCAAGCACATCCTCGCCGACCATCAGCGGCACACCCAGCCAGCACGCCGAGAGCGCTCCCACCGCCTTCAGCTCAACGAGTCCGCGTGCAGCCATGTCCAATACGGCGGCCTTGTCGGCAATCAACGGCCCATGCGCCATCACATATTCGCTGAGACCACGCACCAGCGGCCGGTTCTCGTACCCTTCGCCGGTGACATCCTCGAAATAGGCGAACGTCATCATGCCGGCAGCCTTGTCGACCAGGCCGATGAAGAAGTTCTCCGCATTGATCAGCGAACCCACTTCGGCGTGAACGCGCCGATAGAACTCAAGTTCATCGATGTCGGCCGTGGCCAGTTGGGCCAGTTGGAACAATGAGCCTTGCAGCTGCTCGGAACGCTGGCGTTCCTCGATTTCCAGCTTCAGGCCAAGATTGGCCTGGGCCAGTTCCTGCGTGCGCATGCGTACGCGGCTCTCCAGCTCGTCCTTGCTCTGCTTGCGTTCCAGGGCGGTAAGAATGTGGCTGCCGACGAACTCCAGCAGCGCCCGGTCCTCATCGGAGTACACCAGCCGTTCTCGATAGCTCTGCACCACCAGCGCCCCCAGCACCTGCCCGTCCCGGAGCATCGGCACGCCCAGCCAGTCGTCACTGTCTGGCCCGCTCACGACCAGCATCCCGTCCACTTGCTTGCGCAACTGCTCGATCGGCCCCATCAAGGGCTTGCCGCCGGTCAGCAGATGCCAGCTCAGCGTATGGCGAAAATCTTCCAGTATCACGTCCTGCCCGATGTCGGGCCCTTCGCTGTCTTCGGCGTCGACAAAATACAAAAACCGCATCGTGCCACGCTCGGGATCGTGCCGGACGATGAAGAAGTTTTCGCCGTACATCAACGTGCAGACAATGGTGTGGATGCCACGCAGCAGCTCGGGCATCTCCAGCTCCGCGCCGGCCAGGTCGGAAATGGCGAACAGCGCTCGCTGCAGATTTTCCGAGCGCTCCAGCAATCCGTGCGAACGGTGCAGGTCGGTCAGATCGAGCGCGTGACGCAGCCGACGGGTGGCCTGATCGAGGCTCGACTGAAGAGTCGCGCGAATCCGCGCCGCTGACTGGGCGCGGCTGAAATCCAGCAGCAGCACGAAGCGTTCGTCCGGCATGACTCGCCATGCCACCCGGCAGTCGTGGTTGGCAAGGCACAACCCGTCGCCCGTCAGCACGCGTTGGGCCCAGTCGATCTCGCTCGGTGTACCCGACGCTCCATAGGAATGCGTGTCGGCCTTATTCCAGAACAGGCTCACGCGCCGGCAATCGGGTAGCGACTCGGCCGACTCGATGATCAACGCACCCACTTCCATCGGTGTATTGGCTTCGATCAGCCGGCTGATCCATGCCGGGTACGTCATGCCAGCAGGCGTATCGGCAAGCGCGCCAGGTGGCTGACTCGTCATCCGATGCTGCACGCTGGGCTGAACGCAGGAACAGCCGAAAGCCGCTCGGCTCCGCCAGAGGACCGATCAGCCGTCACTCGATGCTTCTCGTCAGACACGACGGTCCTTCTCCTCATCAACCCCGATACCCACCTGAAAATCGCCCTGTCCGGTCTCCTGACCCGTCCGCCACTCCCGCGGTAACCCATGCATCGACCAGGCAAAGTATCCAATGAACTCCTACCGGTCGCAGGATGCGATGGCGGCAAGTGCCCGCACGCCCGTCCATCATGCACCAGCTTGGCCGTGGCCGCGCTGTCACCCTCCTCGCGGCAAGCCCGAACCACGCGTGCGTGATGACCGAGGCTTACCGCGACGGTATGCTCAATGCCCGTCGCCATCCCGGCGCGTATGCCAGTCGAACCCATGATCATTCGCCTGCAGGATTGTCCACGACAGCGGTGGAAGAACGGTCTCGGCCACACACGCCAAATAGCCGTCCATCCCGCAGGCGCAGGCAGTGACGATTTCTGCTGGCGCGTCAGCGTCGCCGACGTCGACAGCGACGCGCCGTTCTCCCGTTTTCCGGATATCGACCGGCAGATCGTGCTGCTCGACGGCAATGGCTTCACCATGACGCTTGACGATCACCGCGTCCACCTACTGAGCGTACCGCTGCAGCCATTCGCCTTTGCCGGCGAAGCCGCGGTGGTAGTGACTCTGGTCGACGGGGCGACCCGTGATTTCAACCTGATGGTCAGGCGCGCGCAGGTACGCGGTGAGGTGTTGCCGTGGCTGGAGGCGGGAGCCAGAACGATAGATCCGGCGATCGTGTTGGTCTATTGCGCCGGTGGCGTGGTCGACACCGACGACGGGCCGCTGCATGCCGGCGATGCATGGCTCCCGTCCCCATGGCAGCGCTCTGTCATGCTGCAGCAAGGGGCCTCGGCACTGGCCGTCCGCATCGAGCCGAGCTGATCCTGAGCAGCGTCGTCGCCGCCTATACT
>JALYXN010000421.1 GCA_030947085.1 Pseudomonadota bacterium
CTGCGCCACCCCGTGCCCGCGGAGACCGCCGGCCTGAAAAGCGGCTGGATGTATCTGTTTGGGATCGGCACCCTGACCGCCTTCATCGTCCAGGTCGTGACCGGCATCGCGCTCGCCACGTTGTACAGCCCGTCCACCGCCAGCGCCTACGAGAGCCTCAAGTTCATCACCGACAAGGCGACCCTGGGCAGCCTCCTGCGCGGCATGCACTTCTTCGGCGCCTCGGCGATGGTCCTGTTCGTTGGCCTGCACATGATGCGCACCTACCTGACCGGCTCGTTCAAGTTCCCGCGCGAGCTGAACTGGCTCTCCGGGGTAGTCCTGCTGATGCTGACGCTCGGCATGGCCTTCACCGGCCAGCTTCTCCGCTGGGATGACAACGGCGTCTGGTCACTCGTGGTTGCGACTGAGCAGGTCGGGCGATTGCCGGTGCTGGGGCACGCGATCGGCCGCTTTCTGCTCGCCGGCAAGACGGTTGGCGCAACCACGCTCAGCCGCTTCTTCGCCTACCATGTATTTTTCATCCCAGCATTGATCTTCGCTCTGCTCGGCTTTCACCTCTACCTCGTGCTGCACAACGGCATCTCGGACCCGCCGAAGGCGGGCCAGCCCGTCGATCCGAAAACCGAGCGTGCCCGCTATCATCGCCTGGTTGAGCAGGATGGCAAACCCTACTTCCCCGACGCCGCCTGGCACGAGATCGCGTTCGCCGTCCTGATGATCATCGTGATCGCGCTTCTGGCGCTGTTCGTCGGCCCGCCACAGCTGTCCAATCCGCCCGATCCCGCCTCGATCGTCGCCTTTCCGCGCCCGGACTGGTATTTCCTCTGGTACTTCGCTCTGCTCGCACTATTACGTCCTTCGTTCGAAAACTACGTCATCATTCTCGGCCCGGCGATCGTGTTCCTCTCCTTCTTCCTGGTGCCGTTTGTCGCAAATAAAGGTGAGCGCAGCCCTATCCGGCGTCCGTGGGCGCCGGCGATCGTCCTGCTGACGGTAATCATGATCGGGGCGCTCTGGCGGTACGGCGTGGTTGCCCCGTGGACGCCGCACTTCGACGCCAAGCCGCTGACCGCAGAGCAGGTCGGCGTGAGCAGCGGGCCGGTGTTCGACGGTGCGCAACTCTTTCATGCGAAAGGATGCGAGTACTGCCATACGATCGATGGGCAGGGCGGCATCCGCGGCCCCGACCTGACCCACATCGCCGATCGGGTGCCCCTCAGCGACATCACTGCGACGATCGCGGATGGCCGGGGCAATATGCCCGCCTATGTGAATAACCTGACGCCTCAGGAGATGGAGAACATTATCGCCTTTTTGGAGTCATACAAGAGTACGCAGCGGTAACGGGCGAGCGCCCTTCGGGGGAAAAGTGCGGGGCGAAGTAAAGGGACCGCTAATTATGAGGTACCTGAGGATGCGACAGGGTTCAAAGCGGCGTTCAGGGATCGGGCTATCGGCCGCGACCTTGCTCGCCGGTGTCATCGCATTGGCAGCCTGCGGTGTGTCATCCCACTCGCTCACCACACAGCAGGTGCCGGGCGGCGATGCCGGCCGCGGCAAGCAGGCGATGCGGCGCCTCGGTTGCGGTTCGTGTCACGCGATCCCCGGCATTGCCGACGCTCGCGGCGACGTGGGACCGTCGCTGAGCGGCATGGGCGACCGGCGCTTTGTGGCCGGGATGCTCTCCAATAATCCGGCTAATCTGATGCACTGGCTGCAGGATCCCCAGAGCGTCGTGCCGGGAAACGCGATGCCCAATCAGGGTGTCACCGAGGCTGAGGCGCGTGACATGGCGGCCTATCTATACACGCTGAAGTAGGAGTGCACTAAAAACCCGGGGTGTCAGGCCGCTACCGGCGTCGCTACGACCTCGCCCTGAATCGGCTGGAACCCCGGCTACCAGCCTCGAAACGTTGCTTCCCACGGTGCCAGCATCGGTGGGCAGGCTCATGGTCAGCAGACGGTTGGTCACTGTTGCGGTGACGGTGCCGTCGTCGAAGCTGACCATCTGGCCGTCGTAGCTGTAGCTCCCACTCGTATCACCAAAACGGTAACCGGGTCAACATCTCGAGCAAACCGATTCAACTGCAATCCGTCCGCCAGGACCCGTTCAATGGCCAGATCACCAACCAGGCGCTGCCGCTCGACAAGCTGCCCGGCCCGGCCCAGAATCTCTTCTCCACGCCGGTGGGCCCAGGCTTGAACAGCTTCTGGAGCGGTACGGCCGCTCCGTCGCTGTGCAACTACGCCACCAGTGCCCTGAATGGCAAGGGCTACGGGGATTTCCACATGTACGACACCGCGTGCTCGCTCGCCCAGGGAGGGACCGTCACCGCCTCCGAGCAGAACGGCAAGGTCGTGCTCAGCTACTATCTGCCGCAGAACGTGCTCACGACCTGGGTCACCACCCCGGCCACCTGCGCCCCGGGCCACGGCACGATCTTCTGCCCTACTGACCCCGAAGTGAGCCTGACCGCCGACATCGAGCTTCAGGCCACGATCGCGATGCCTGGCCCCGCCTGCGACGCGCACGTGGACCCGTTCAGCTACGCGTCGAGTTTGTCGGGATGCACAAGCATCCGTCGGCTGTTGAGTTAGCGATAGATGATGAACGGGGAAGCGGAATACCGAGCAGTGTCGAGACCAGACAATGGTTCTATAGGAACGATGTCCGCTTACATGGCCTACTTCGGAAAAGACGCCTGCAGACCTTACGCCCAATCAATCAGCTCATAGCGGCGTTGGAGCCGCCGATGGATGAGCCGCTCAACCGCCGGCTGAGCGCTATTGCGGTCGGCAAACTCGGCCACGCGGCTGCTGCCCCGGCTGCC
>JALYXN010000443.1 GCA_030947085.1 Pseudomonadota bacterium
GAGAGGATTGTTCATGCGAAGGCTGTTTGCACTGGCCGCACTGCTTGCCAGCGCCCCTGTTTATGCGGCCGAACCCGGCGCCGATGTCAATTTTCATCTGGTCGCCCACCCGGTCGGCTGGATAGCAGTGGCGTTGTTCGTACTCGCCTATGTCGGGGTGATTCTCGAAGAGCGTATCCACATCGCCAAGTCCAAGCCGGTGGTGCTCGCTGCGGCGCTGATCTGGGGGCTGATTGCGTGGCAGACCGGAGGCGCCGGTGGCTCGGGTGAGGCCAGCCATGCGTTCGAGTCGATGTTCCTCGAATACGCCGAAATCTTCTTTTTCCTGGTGGTGGCGATGACCTACGTCACCGCCATGGGTGAACGCGGCGTCTTCGAGGCGCTGCGCACGCAGCTGACCAAGCGCAATTTCAGCTACCGGTCGCTGTTCTGGATCACCGGTTTGCTGGCGTTTTTTCTCTCACCGATGCTCGACAACCTGACCACGGCGCTGGTGATGTCGGCCGTCATTCTGGCCGTCGGCGCCGGCAACGCCCGCTTCACCACGCTGGCTCTGATCAACCTGGTGGTGGCCGCCAATGCAGGCGGTGCCTGGAGCGCCTTCGGCGACATCACTACCTTGATGGTGTGGCAGGCCAACAAGGCGCAGTTCTTCGACTTTTTCCACATCTTCCTGCCCTCGCTGGTCAACTGGCTGGTGCCTGCTGTGATCATGTTCTTTGCGTTGCCCAAGGGCCAGCCGGAGAGCGCCGAGGGAAGCACGCCGATGAAACATGGCGCGATCAGCATCTGCCTGACCTTCGGCCTGACCATCTTGATCACCGTGATCGGCCGACAGTGGCTCGGCATGCCGGCGGCCTACGGCATGTTGACCGGTCTGGCCCTGCTCAACCTGCTGGCAACGCGCATCGACTACCGTCAACGGCGCTATGCGCTGGCCCAGGGACTGGAGCCGCAGACGTATTCGATCTTCCGCATCATCGCCAACGCGGAGTGGGACACCCTGCTGTTCTTTTACGGGGTGTTCGCCTGTGTCGGTGGGCTGGCCGCGCTGGGCTACCTGGAACTCGCCTCGGTGCACATGTATGGCGGTCTGGGCTTTACCGTCGCCAATTCGCTGATGGGCGTGCTTTCGGCCATCGTCGACAATATCCCGATCATGTTCGCCGTACTGAAGATGAACCCGCCAATGGATCAGGGTCAGTGGCTGCTCATCACACTCACTGCCGGCGTCGGCGGCAGCCTGCTGTCGGTGGGTTCGGCCGCCGGCGTGGCGCTGATGGGTGCCTCGCGCGGCCAGTACACTTTCATGAGTCATCTGCGCTGGACCTGGGCCATTGCGCTGGGCTACGTCGCCAGCATCGCCCTGCACATGTGGATGAATGCCCACCTGTTCGGCGGCACCTGATTCACCTGTAGCCAGCACCTATTCGGCGCCACCGGAGCGACATCGAAGATGCACCACGCCAGCGATATCCTGCTTACCATCTTCATCATCTTCATCGCCGCGCAAATCGGCGCGGAGATCGCGCAGCGTCTGAAGCTGCCTGGCGTGGTGGGCGAAATTGCCGCCGGTTGCGTGGTCGGGCCGTCCCTGCTCGGATGGCTGACACCGGAACAGATTCTCCCGGGCACACCGCTGGACGTGCTTGCCGAAATCGGCGTGGTGCTACTGCTGTTTTCGGTCGGGCTGGAAACGCGCCTGGATGACCTGAAGAAGGTCGGCAAGAGCGCGGTGATGGTGGGCGTGCTTGGAGTCATCATTCCGTTCGGCGCGGGCGCGCTATGGGCGCATGGCTCCGGTTTTGAGTGGGTCAAGTCACTGTTTGTGGCCGCGGCGTTCGTGGCGACATCGGCAGGCATCACCGCTCGTGTGTTGCAGGAACTGGGCGTACTGCATCGGACCGAAAGCCGGGTGATTCTCGGCGCGGCCGTCATCGACGACATCCTGGCGATGCTGCTGCTGGGCATTGTCTCGTCACTGCAAGCCGGAGGCTCATTGAACATGCAGTCGCTGCTGATGACGCTGGGTGGCGCGATCGGCTTTGTCGCCATCATCGGCTGGGGTGGCACCAAGATGATGCGCCGCCAGTCCAGCTGGCTGGACGCGCCAGCCAGTCCGCACTCCGCGCTGACCCTGGTGCTCGCGTTGTGCCTCGGGCTAGCCTGGCTGTCAACCAAGTTCGGTCTGGCGGCGATCATCGGCGCGTTTCTCGCCGGCATGATTGCGTCCGAAACCCGTCAACGGGACACCCTGGAACACAAAACGATGCCGCTGCTGTCGTTTCTCACCCCGTTCTTCTTCGTGGTTACCGGTGCCAAGATCAACCTGTCCGAACTGGCCAGCGCGGATGCGTTGATCATGCTCGCCGTGGTCACCGTGATCGCCATCGTTTCCAAGTTGCTGGGCGGCTTCCTCGGCGCGCTTTCGCTGGGCAAACGCAGCGCCACGATCGTTGGCTTCGGCATGGTCCCCCGTGGTGAAGTCGGCGTGGTCATCGCGGCCCTGGGCCTTGCCGCCGGGGTATTCAGCGAACGCATCTACGCCATCATTGTCGCCATGTCCCTGCTCACTGCCATGGTCACGCCCCCTGTACTGGCGTGGCTGCTCAAGCGGGGTGACCAGGCCGACGACGCGCTGGCCGACGAGGGCGGTTGATCTGCTGACCCGAAAGAGCCAGACGGCTTTCCGGAACCCTTCAGGATTATGCTTTGGCAAGGCCAGACTGGCTCGGGAAAATTCATGGATACAGAAAAGACGATACTCATCGTCGACGACGACGATTTGGTGCTGGAATCCATCGACCTGCTGCTGTCGGCGGTCGACGACTTCCAAACCATTCGGGCACACGGTTCGGCAGGTGCGATGAGCCACATCCATCACACCCGGCATATCGATGTCATCGTGGCCGATGTGATTCTTTCCGGCGAGCTCAGTGGCATCGATGTATGCCGAGCGGCGATAGCGCAGCGTCCGGACGTCGCGGTGGTGATCATCACGGCCGACACCGAGGTGACTCGCGCCGATATCCCCACACGCGGGGTGTTTCTGCGCAAGCCCTGCGGCGGTCCTCAATTGGTGGCAGCCGTCGCTGATGCACTCTCGCGAGTGAACGCGAGTTCAGTTGAGTGAGGGCGGCGCAATGGGAGTACATCGGCATAGTTCCCGATGTCCCGCACCGCCTCAGTGGACACTTCCAGCAGCGATAAGAAGCGCCAACTGGATCATCCGGTCTACTGCGACACTGGTGTCTGCGCGTCCTCGCCACGAGACACCGTCGTTCGCAATCGTGATCCTGACGCAGTCTCGTAGCGGACTGGCGGCAAATCTTGGTGGGCGCATCAACGCTGCCATCATTGCCGCCGCACCACGCCCTCGGAGACACGACCACGTGCCGCGTAGACGCCATGAACTTGAATGCGATCGCCGAGAAAACGACTGCTTGACTGCGATCTTCCCAGCGTCACCATTAAACTATGAGGTTTGACTTATCAGTTTAACTTCCCAATCGACCGGACTGTTTTGATGAGTGAGTTAGACGCTTGCGCCGACGGCCACGTGCCGCTCCTAGCCGCAGATCTGCGCGTGCTTGTAGGCAGACTACGGCGTCGCCTGCGGGACGAAGCCCGATCCGGTGGCTTCAGTTGGTCGCAAATCTCGGTTCTCGGGCGACTGGATCGTGACGGCCCGGCGACCGTCACCTCGTTGGCCCGTGCTGAAGGCGTGCGTCCGCAGTCGATGGGCGCCATCGTCGGCACCTTGCAGACTGCCGGACGGGTAAAAGGGGCGCCCCACCCCACCGACGGCGGCAGACATTGCTGTCGGCTACCGAAGCCTGCCGCGAGCTGGTTCGTACCACCCGTGCCGCCAGGGAAGACTGGCTGCCCCGCAGCATCCAGAGGCAGCTGAGCACCGAAGAACAAAAAGTCCTGGCGCGTGCCGTTGAGCTTCTGAAGCGACTCCTCGACTCCTGAGCCCGACCATGCCCGCGCTGCGGACGCGAGTGGAGGACTCGATTGCCCATTCCCTCCCACCTCATCGGATCGCGCCGGTTTGATCCTTAATCTCCCGGAGACACTTACCATGGCCTTGACCGCCCTCGACCCGAAAACAGCCCTCGTGCTGATCCACGCGATCAGCATAAGATTGGGTGCCATCCTCACCGCTTTGTTGCTCGCCCGTCACTTCGGGCGCTTCCATGGCGGACACGATCCCGGAAACTTCTGAATTCGATGGCAGGCACCTTCCAGTCATTTGAAAGCTTCAATTACCGCGTTTGGGCCGGCGGTGCGATCGTGTCCAATGTCGGCACCTGGATGCAACGCACGGCGCAGGACTGGATCGTTCTCACGCAGCTCACCGCTCACAGCGCCACCGCGATGGGTGTGGTGATGGGGCTGCAGTTTGGTCCCCAGTTGCTGTTTTTACCCTGGACCGGCTTTGCCGCCGATCATCTCGACCGGCGCAAATTGTTGATCGCCACCCAGGCGACCTCCGCCGTGCTCGCACTGGGTCTGGGCCTGCTGACCGTCACAGGCCTGGTGCAGTTGTGGCACGTGTATGTGTTCGCCTTCCTGCTGGGCTGCGTCTCCGCCTTCGACGCGCCGGCGCGACAGACTTTTGTCTCCGATCTGGTCGTCGATAGCCACCTGGCCAATGCGGTCGCGCTCAACTCCACCTCTTTCAACGCCGCCCGCATGATCGGGCCGGCGATTGCCGGCGTGCTCATCGCCAGCGTCGGCTCGGGTTGGGTTTTCCTGATCAACGCGTTCTCGTTTCTGGCCGTGCTCGGCTCGTTGTTTCTGCTACGCGTGCACGAGCTTCATCCACAGGACCGCGTGACACGCAGCAAGGGAAATTTCGCCGAGAGCTTTCGTTACGTCGGCAGGCGCCCGGACCTGAAGGCCATTCTGGTGATGCTGTTTCTCATCGGCACCTTCGGCTTCAACTTTCCGATCTTCATTTCAACCATGTCAGTCGGCGTGTTCCACGGCGATGCCAGTCAATACGGCCTGCTGATGTCGATCATGGCCATCGGCACCGTCATCGGCGCCCTGCTGGCGGCACGACGCGCCAGTCCCGACATGGGATTGTTGTTCGCCGGTGCAGCGGTCTTCGGCGGCGGACTCGCCGTGGCGGCGGTGATGCCCAATTACTGGCTATTCGGCGCGGCGCTGATCATCGTCGGTATGTCGGCGCTCACCTTCACCACCTCCACCAACAGCCTGATGCAACTGTCGACCGAACCGGCGATGCGCGGGCGGGTGATGGCGATCCGCCTCGCGATTGCGCTGGGCGGCACACCGATCGGCGCACCCATCGTGGGCTGGGTGGTCGATACGTTCGGGCCGCGCTGGGCGATCGGGGTGGGCGCGGCGGCCGGTATCGCGGCAGCGGCCGTGGGACTGCGCTACATGGTCCGTTACCGTCATTTGCGCTGGGGCGAGTCTGACCATCGTTGGCGCTTGCAGATCGACCCGCCCGAGGCTTTCGACAACGGCAATGCCACGGTGCCGGCGCCAAGCGAGGGCCGCACCGTCACCTGATCGACCGGCGATTGCGCCCGCCCCCCTTCTGCGCCTAGGCTGCATGTACAAACCAAAAGGGAAAGTCGACCATGCACCCGTTCCGCGTACTCACGCTGTCCGCTGTCATTGCCGCCGCATTGCTGGTCGGATGTTCGCCCGACACCTCGCCGCACAAGCACGCTGATGCACCCGCGCCCGCCTCCACCACCGCTGCGGCGAGCACCAACGACGACGCCGCACTGGGCGCGGCGGTCGATACCTTTATCGCTGGCATGTTCCAGCACGACCCGGTGTTCGCTGCCAATGCCGGCAAGCACGATTTCGACGGCAAGCTGCCTGACTACAGTCCCGCCGGCCTCAAAGCCACTGCCGACTGGCTGCACGCGCAACGCCACACGTTTGCCGGTTTCACCAACGACAAGCTCGATGCCGAAGGACGCTTCCATCGCGACTATGCTCTCGCGGTGATCGACGGCAAGCTGTTCTGGCTGGAGGATTCCGGCGCGCCGTACAGCAATCCCTCGTTCTACACCGGCGACCTGTCGCCCAGCATGTACCTGACCCGGCCCTATGCGCCGCTGGCCCAGCGGATGGCGGCGTTCGTCAAATACCAGGAAGCGCTGCCCAAGGCGATGGCGCAGATCAAGGCCAACCTGAAGTTGCCGCTGCCGGCGTCGTACATCGACCTGGGCGTCAACTCGTTCGGCGGCTTTGCCAGTTTTTTCAAGACCGACGTCCCCGGCATCTTTGCCACGGTAAAGGACGACGCTCTGCAAGCGCGCTTCAAGGCCAGCAATGCCGCCGCCATCAAGGCCACCCAGAATGTTGCCGACTGGCTAAAGGCGCAAAAGCCGCACGCTACCCAGGATTACGCTCTGGGCACTAAGAAATTCTCTGAAATGCTGCAGGCGACCGAACGCGTCGACCTGCCGCTGGACCAACTCAAGGCGATCGGCGAATCCGATCTGCAACGCAATCTCGATGCGCTCAAAAAGGCCTGCGAGCAATATGCCAAGGGCAAATCGCTAAGCGCTTGCGTGGCCAAGGAAAGCGCCGACAAGCCGGTCGGCGGCGCGGTGGAGGGTGCCCGCGCCCAGCTTGCCAAGCTGCGCCAATTCATCGTCGACAAGGACCTGGTCACCATCCCCGGCACCGAACAGGCCAAGGCCGAAGAGGCGCCGCCGTTCAACCGTTGGAACTTTGCCTACATCGAGATTCCCGGCCCCTACGAGAACAACCTGCCCTCGGTCTACTACATCGCCCCGCCCGACCCGAGCTGGAGCAAAGCTGACCAGCAAGCCTACGTGCCGGGCAAGGCCACGCTACTGTTCGTCTCCGCCCATGAAGTGTGGCCCGGCCACTTCCTGCAGTTCCTGCACGCCAACCGCGCACACTGGAAATTCGGCCAGTTGTTCGTCGGTTACGCCTTCGCCGAAGGCTGGGCACACTACGTCGAGGAAATGATGTTCGATGCGGGCGTCGACGGCGGCACGCCGGAAGTTCACATCGGCCAGCTCACCAACGCCCTGCTGCGCGACGTGCGCTACCTCTCCGCCATCGGCCTGCATACCGGCGGCATGACCATCGCCCAGTCCGAGCAGATGTTCCGCGACAAGGCCTTCCAGGACCCCGGTAACGCCCGCCAGCAAGCCGCCCGCGGCACCTATGACCCGGCCTACCTCAACTACACCTTGGGCAAGCTGATGATCATGCAGCTGCGCCAGGACTGGATCGCAGCCCATCCCGGGCCGAACGCATTGAAGGCATTCCACGACCAGTTCCTCAGCTACGGTGGTCCGCCCATTCCGCTGGTACGGCAGCAGATGCTGGGTGGCAAGGTGGAGGCGAAGTTGTGGACGAAAAGCGAAG
>JALYXN010000454.1 GCA_030947085.1 Pseudomonadota bacterium
GCACCGATCGATCCCGTGCGCGTCGATCCGTCGTCGCGGCGCCCGGCAAAGCCGCCCGCGCCGCGCCCCGAACCCCGCTCGCGCGGCGGTGGCAGCGTCGCCTTGGCAGTCCTGCTGTCGCTGATCGCGCTGGTCGTGGCCGGCTACGTCGGCTGGCAACAGTGGCAGCAGACGCGGAACACCGTGGCCGACACCCAGCACATGACGGGCCTGCAACAGCGTGTCGACCGGCTGGAAAGCACGCTGTCCGGGATCAGTGGCGAACGCACCAGCCTTGATCAGCGGATCACCGACGCCGCAGCGGTCAACCGTTCATTGCGCGAAGAACTTTTGGGGCAGGCCCAGCGCACGCGTCATCTCGAAGACGCGGTGGCCCAACTGGCCGACAAGAGCCTGTCCGGTCATGACGCCATGCTACTGGACGAGACCGAGTCGCTGCTGCGCATGGGCGGCGAGCGTTACCAGCTGTTTCATGACGCGCAGGGCGCTGCCACCGCTTATACGCTGGCCGATCAGACTCTGGCCGCCGTCAGCGACGGCAGCTTCAGCGGACTGCGTCAGAGCATCGACGCTGAGCGCGAGGCCCTGGCCAAGAGCCAGCCGGCCAGCCAGGCCAGCGCCTTGCAGCAGCTGATCGAGTTGCGTGGCAGCCTGGCCACGTTGCCGCTGAAACCTCTGGACAACGCTAACACCCCATCCGCGCCCGACGCGTGGTCGCGCATGGGTCGCGCGCTGGCCAGTGTGGTCACCGTGCAGCGTGATAACGGCGCGCCGCTGGCGGTCGCCGATGCGCGCTTCGCCCGCGAAATGACCCAGCTCGATCTGGCGCAGGCGCAGGCCGCCCTGTTGGCGTATGACAGCAAGGATTACAACGCTGCGCTGAAACGCGTCGACGCCAGCCTGTCGACCCAGTTCGACAGCGAGGCACCAGCGGTGCAGCAAGCACACACGCAGATCAGCGCGCTTTCCCGGCAGCTGCCAACGACGGCACCGGTGGAGTTGGGTGCGGCACTGAAAGAGTTGCGCAATCTGCGTTCGGTCCGTGCAGTCAGTCCGGCACCGAACCCGGCCGCGCCCGCTCCCGCGAGCAGTGCGGCGCATGCCGGCGAGGCACAGCCATGAGGCTTTGGCGCTGGCTTTTGCTGCTGGTGGTGATCGCTGCGCTGGCGGCCTTCGGCTGGCATTGGGTCGCCGAAGATCCGGGTTACGTCCTGCTGCGTTTGCGCGGCTGGCGGGTGGAGACCACGGTGGTCGCCGCCGTGGTGATTCTGCTGCTCACCTGGGCCGTGCTCACCGGCTTGTGGCGGCTGCTGCGCTGGCCGTTCGGCGCCTTCTCGCGGCGCCATCGCCGAGTCAGCCAGCAGCGCATGAGCGAAGGTCTGCTCGCGTTGATCGAAGGTCGCCACGGCGATGCCGAGCGTGACCTCAATCGCGCCGCGCAGATGCCGAGTCTGCGTGGTCCGGCCTTGCTGGCATCGGCTGAAGCGGCTTCACGGCGCGGCGAGCATGCCCGCGCATTGGAGGCGCTCAATGAAGCCTCGCAATCGGCGCCCCAGGCGACTCGAGTCATGCGCGCGCGTATCTTGCGCCGCGAAGGCAAACCGGTCGAAGCGCTGGCGTTGCTGATCCCCGAAGCGGAAAAAGGCAGCCTCACCCCGGGCGGTTTGCGCGAATTGGTGCTGGCTGCGCTCGCCAACGGCGACATCAAACGGGCACGCGACGCGCTCGAGCCACTGCAGAAAAGCGGCGCGCTGGGCAATCGCGCTTATGCCGTGTTGGAAGCCGAAGTGCTCACCGCCACCATCAACGCCAGCACCGACGGTGCCGCGCTCAATACGCTGTGGTCGCAACTGCCCAAGGCGCAGCGCCGCATTCCCGCCGTCGTCGATGCTTACGCGCGTCACGCCTCTTCGTTCGGCCTCACCTTGCCGGCCATGGACGAAGTGGAGTCCGCACTGCGCCGCGAATGGTCACCTTTGCTGATCGAGACCTACGGCACCCTCAGCGGCAATGATGTCGAAGTGCGTCTGCGCCGCGCCGAAAGCTGGCTGGATGCACACCCCAACGACGCCAACCTCCTGCTCACCCTGGGTCGCATGTGCAACCGGCTGCA
>JALYXN010000473.1 GCA_030947085.1 Pseudomonadota bacterium
CGGCCTGCATCAGCGCGTACCGGTTTTTCTGGGCTCGAAGAACGAGGTCAACGTGGCCACCCGTTATCACCTGGAGGCGGACGGCGCGAACGCCTGAGGGGTGGCAGCAACCCACCAGTCCTGACACAGGCCTGACCTCTTGCACTTGGCGTAGGCCTGATCCAGTTGTAGCGTGGGAGCTTCCCGAGCTGGAGTTCCCCCATGCTGAAACGCGCATTGCTCTATGCACCGCTATGCCTGCTGGCGATCACGCTGGCCCCATCCGCCGCTGCCGCGTCACCGGCAGTCGATCCGCGGATCGAGCAGTTACTGACCCAGCTGGGCAAGACCCAGTCGATCGATGCGGTGGCGATGTCGCCGGACGGCAGGCAGCTGGCCTGGGTGATCGAGCGCAAAGGGAAATCGGCCATCCAGGTCGCCGCCGCCGACGGCACCGGCGCACATGCCGTCACTGCTGCTGTGAAA
Source organism: Pseudomonadota bacterium (assembly GCA_030947085.1). GTDB lineage: Bacteria > Pseudomonadota > Gammaproteobacteria > Xanthomonadales > Rhodanobacteraceae > Rhodanobacter. The sequence goes on from JALYXN010000473.1 coordinate 466, forward strand.
CCCGGCAGCTGCGATGAATCGGACATCGCCTGGGCACCGGATTCCCGCCACCTCGCCTTCATCGCCAACTGCAAGGTCGACCTGACCAGCACCCAGGTGATGCAGAACGACATTTATCTTGCCGATACCTCCGGCAACGACAAGCCGGCCCGACTGGCCCACCTGAAAGGCTATGTTCGCGCGCTGCAGTGGACCGCCGACGGCACGTCGCTCGGCTTTCTCTATGTCGCCGGAGCCACCCGCCACGCCAGCGCGGTGGCGGCGGCAAAACTGCCGGCGGGCGAAATCGGCGTCAGCGGGATCGAAGTGCAGCGTGTGGCCAGCATCGACGTGGCCAGCGGCGCTTTGCGTGAACTCACGCCCGCGGACATGTACGCCTACGAATTCGACTGGTCGCCGGACGGTTCGCGTATCGCCTACACGGCCGCCAAGCCACCGGGCGACAACAACTGGTGGATCGCGCGGCTCTACGCACAAGCCACTCAACCGGGCGCGGTGGCTAGCTTGCTGGTGGACCCGGCCGACAAGGACACCGGCTCGCTCCACGACCTTCAAATCGCCCTGCCACGCTGGTCGCCCGATGGCCGGCGGATCGCCTTCATCGGCGGCCTGATGAGTGACCAGGGCGCCACCGGCGGCGATATCTACGCGGTGGGTGCCGGTGGTAGCGCGCTTGCCAACCTGACCCCTGACATCCACGTGACCCCATCGTGGCTGAGCTGGACCGGCCCGCAGTCGATGCTGGTCAGCCAGGTCAGCAACGGCCAGAGTCAGCTGGCGGACTACGCGGTTTCCGCCAGCGCTGCGCGGCAACAAAACGTGCATTTCACCGTGCCGGCCAGCATTGGCGATGGCAGCGCGGAGATGGCGATGTCGCTGCCGGCTGATCACCAGCACCTCGCTTTCCTGCAGAGCTCCTATGCCGAGGCCCCGGAAGTGCACGCTGGCGCGCTGGGCCACGCTCCGCCCGCTGCCGTTACCTCGATCAATGCCGCGCTGAAGCCCTCGTGGGGCAAGGCCGTATCGGTGGAGTGGGACAACCAGGGTTTCCACAACCAGGGTTGGCTGCTGTACCCGGCCCATTACGACCCGAACAAGACCTACCCCATGGTCGTCGTGGTGCACGGCGGCCCCGCCAGTGCGGTGATTCCGCGCTGGCCGGGCGTGGGTTATGGCGCGGCGCCGCTGTCGGCGATGGATTATTTCGTGTTCATGCCCAATCCACGCGGCAGCTTCGGCCAGGGCGAGACCTACGTGCAGGCCAACCGCAAGGACTTCGGTTACGGCGATCTGCGCGACGTGCTTGCGGGCGTCGATGCGGTGGAAAAGAAGCTGCCGGTCGACGACCAGCGCCTGGGCCTCACCGGCTGGAGCTACGGCGGCTTCATGAGCATGTTCGCTCCGACCCAGACCCAACGCTTTCGGGCGGTGGTCGCCGGTGCCGGCATCTCCGACTGGCAAAGCTATTACGGCGAAAATCTGATCGATCAGTGGATGCCGCCGTACTTCGGCGCCACCGTCTACGATGATCCGGCGGTATACGCCAAAAGCTCGGCGATCAACTTCATCAAGCAGGTGAAGACGCCGATGCTGATCGTGGTGGGCGACCGCGATGCCGAATGCCCGGCGCCCCAATCGTTCGAAATGTGGCACGCCTTGCGCGCCCAGGGCGTGCCCACCTCACTGGTCGTGTACCCAAACGAGGGTCACCATTTCGTCGATCCCGTCCACCAGCGCGATGTATTGCAGCGGGCGCTGGAATGGTTCGCGAATTATCTGCCCGCATCGTCAGGATCGGTGAAATCCTCGACTCAATGAAAAAACGGGGCCCGAAGGCCCCTTTTTTTAGTCAATCCCGCGGATCTTTCGGCCTCGTGCGGGTGACCGCGCCGAGTATGCCGATGCCCAGTAGCACCACCGCGCCCCCGATGATCCATTGATTTGGCACGTGCATCAGGAAAGCGATGTAGATCAGTCCGCCGATAAGCACAAGCATGCCGATCAGATAAATCGCGAATGAGGACATCGCTGCCTCCGCTTCCATATGACGGTCCATGCATCGACCAGTACACGCATTGGAACGGCTCCGTGCTCAGTGCACTGTGAAGATATCGGCGGACGGTAACTTTTCGTTTGATCACCGATAGTAATTCTGCACCTCGTCGGCGAACCCCGGTTCGGCAAAGTCGGGCCAGTGATCCTTGTCGAATCCCGGTGCATCCTCCAGGCGCTTCTTGCTGACATTCAGTACCAGGGTCTTGTTTTCGCCATCGACCACCAGCGACTCCCACGGCACCGCAAAAAGTTTGTCGCCCATCCCGAGAAGCCCGCCGACCGACAGCACGGCGTAGGCAACCTCTCCGGATTCGGTGTCGATCATGATGTCCTTGAGATCACCCAGCGACTCACCCTGGGGGTTCTTGATCGTGTCACCGGTAAGTGTGGACGCGGAAAGAAAACGTGGTGCTTTTGGCATGAGGATTCTCCTTCGGAAAAACAGCACGCATGCGAGTGCAAGCTGTGTTGTGGGAGCACGAATAGTTCACCGCACATCGTTAAACCCTAGTGGCATCTGCGCGACGATTGCTTCACAACCACGCAAGGCGAACACCGCTTGATAGTCGAAGATGCGCCGCCGCGCCTGAGGTCGACATCACGATGGCTGCACATGGAAGCGTGGATTCTGCGGCGGTGCGGTTGTGGGGCGCCGCATGGCGGCACATCATCCCAGGCAGACCAGGAGTCCATCATGACTGCAACAGGATTGATCATTTTTATACTTATCGGCGCGATTGCCGGCTGGCTGGCGGGCCTGATCGTACGCGGCTTCGGCTTCGGCCTGCTGGGCAATATTGTGGTCGGCATCATCGGCGCGTTTCTCGCCGGCTGGCTGTTGCCGCAGTTGGGCATCGGCTTTTCCATCGTCAACCCGATCGTGACCAGCATTGTCTACGCGATGATCGGCGCCATCGTATTGCTGGTGATCATCGGTTTGTTCCGACGCGCCTGAACGACGGAAACGGAAAAAGCGCAGCGGTTTGCCCGTTGCGCTTTTTTTATGCCGGTCCGATGGCGATTCAAACGGTGATGTCGACGACCTTGGTTTCCTTGACGAAGAGCAAGCCAATCAAGAGGGTCATCGAGGCGATGATTACCGCGCTCGGCCCGATCGCCGATCCGGCCGAACATCAGCGCGCCGAACGGCGCACCGCGAAGCTGGCGGCGAATGCCACCAACGCAAACACCAGCTGGTTGGCTTCGTTGAGGCCGGAGAAGAACTGCTTCCCGATGATCACGGCAGGCGAGCCGTACCGTTAGAAGTCGTACCACTCGAACACCGTACCGAGGCTGGATGCCAGGATGATTCGTTGGTGGTTGAGGTTGAGCGCGACGCGCCCGTCAATCGCAGTGGTGGCCATGATGTTTCCCCTCCGAATGCTGTGAACTGAGTCCCCGCTCACTCGAGGACTCAGTCAACGCAAACGATCGCTGATAACACCTCAGCCCGTCGTCAGAAGTGGTAGAGCGCACTGGCGCTGACCTGGTTGCCGTCGGTGCTCAGGCGGTTGACGCCGTTACTGGTGGAATCAAGCTTGTCGTGCATCCACTCGATGCCCAAGTCGTAGGCGCCACTGGTGTACTGCAGACTCAGTGCCGACTGATGGTTCTCCAGACGACCGACCGCCCCATTGCTAAGCCAGGCGATCACGTCATGGGTGTCGGGCTTGCTGACGCCGTAGAACGCGTTGATGCTCCAGTTCGGTGTGAAGCCGTAGCCAGCCTGCACGTAGCCGCCGGTTTCCTTGATGTCGCCGAACTGCACCAGCCCGCCAAAGATCTCGCCCAACGCCCTACCGCTGTAGATCAGGCCCTTGAAGGTGAACGGGCCGGGCTTCCACTGGCCCCCCAGTTCGTAGCCGATGCTGTTGAATTTGTCCTTCACTGGCGTGGCCGCAATTCCGCCCACGCCGCGCAAATCAATCTGGCTGTACTTGGCCGCCACATAGGCCAACCAGGTCTTGTCCTGCACGTGCAGGCGCACTTCGAGCTGAGGACGGAAGCCCGGGTTGCCGGCGGTGAGGTAATCGACGTTGTTGCCCGGCCCGCTCCAGTTGCCTTCGAATACGCCCGCATCGAAGCGCCATTGTGCACCAGTCGATCCGTGATTGAGATCCTGCATCACGACCACACCGGGAAATCGCCAGCCGACGAAACCGGTGCCATAGCCGAGAGGAAAGGCAATGTGCGTTAGCGAGGAGGGTGAGTTGTCGATCGGAAACATCAGATCCCATTGCTGACCGATGCGAATCTTGGTGCCGGTCTCGGCATTACCCAGATCCATGTAGGCCTGACGCAGGCGTGGAGTCGGCTGCTGCTGGCTGTAGGCGCTGGTGCCGTTGAAGCCGCCGAAGAAGTCCATCTCGATCCGGCCGCCACCGGTCCAGTTGCCGGCGAACTGGGCGCCACTGAAGTCGAGCCAGAAACGCGTGTTGCGCACGTCGACGCCGCTGAGTGATCCGCGTGATCCAGGCAGCGGGAATTCGGCGTTCTGACCGTTGCCGAAGTAGAAGCTGCGATCCTGGTTGAATGCGGTGGCGCTGACGAAGCCGTGCAAGGCCACCGATACGCCTGGTGCGCTGGTAAAAACCGGCGTCGCCGTGGCGTCCGCTGCCGGCGCAGGAGCTACCTGAGCCTGTTGGGGACGCGCATGACTTTCAAGGTCCTTCAGGTGATCCCGCAAAAACTGCAAGTCTGCCTGCTGCTGGTTGAGCTGCCGCTGTTGCTTCTCAACCAGTTTGGCCAGCGCCGCCACCTGATCTGCGTTCCCTGCGGACTGAGCCAGCGCCGGCGCGGTCACTACCAGCCCCAGCGCCAAGACGACGGCGCAAAACAACGTATTTTTTTTCATGGATGTCTCCCTCTGCTGGGTTTGATCGGCGATCCGGATTCCAGCGCGATCCTGAGTGCGCTTTACTTGTGGTCGGATAAAGAAATCTTTGAAGTCGGCCCTCACATACACCATCCGAACCAAGTCGATGGACGTCCGGATGGCCAAGGCGACGTCACCCGCCTGCTCAACCGCGTGCGTGAGCTGAGCCGCCGGAGCTTGTGTTCCGGCGGCAAACACGAGTCAACATTACGGTGCTGGCGGAGCACCGATGGGCAACACCGTGCGCTGATGGGTCTCGTTGATGACTTCCGCCGCAGACAGGTAGAACGCCAGCACCGCGGTGATCAGGCCGCCGTAGCCACCAGCCACGTGCAGTGCGCTCATCCCGGTCCAGTCACCGGCGGCCAGCAGGAAGAAGGTGAGCCACAGCGCCAGAAACACAAGCTGAAGTGCGCGCGGTGCCTTGAGGCTGGCAATCCACATATAGAACGTGAACACGCCCCACAGGAACAAGTACCAACCGACGAAACTCGCCGGCACCTTGTCGTGCAGGAACAGCACGAACAACGAGAACGACCACCAGAAGGCGCCGTAACTGATGAAGGCCGTAGCGCCAAAGGTATTGCCGCGTGGCAGCTCCATGACTCCGGCAATCATTTGTGCCGTGCCACCGAACGCCAGCGCGACGGCGATCACCATGTTCATGGCATCGCCGGTGTACCAGCCGGCATTGATCATGCTCAAGAGCCAAGTGGTCAGCGCGAAGCCGGCCAATCCCAACGGGGCCGGGTTGGAGAAGGTTGTATGTGACTTTTCGTTGCTCATGGCTGGAAACTCCCCACTGGATGGTTGATCTGCAGCAAGGCGCCGAGACGGTCTTGCTGTATTTCCTGGATGCCTTCCCGATGCATTCCAATCATTTGCTCGGATGGACACGGTTCGAGTGCGAGACGACACGCAACCGCTCCCCGGTTTTGCGCTCAGATCGAGCATGCTCATGCTTGATCCCGCGTGCCATTCGCCATTGGTCTAAGTTCGACCAAAGTCGCATGACTGAACGGACTCACCGCTCTGCCCACGCGGCTACACTGCGGGTGGTGTCGCGGCCATCATGGTGCGATCCCGTACCCTATGCCCCAGCTACAGGAGACTAGCCATGTCTAAGCTCTATCCGGTCAGCCCCGAAATTGCAGCCTCTGCGCGCGTCACGCATGATGACTACACGCGCATGTATGCCGAATCGGTCAACGAACCGGAAAAGTTCTGGGGTCAGGTAGGCAAGCGGCTGGACTGGATCAAGCCACCGAGCAAGATCAAGGATGTTTCCTTTGCTGCGGAAGATCTGCACATTCGCTGGTACGAGGACGGCGAACTGAACGTCAGCGCCAACTGCCTCGACCGCCATCTGGCCAAGCGTGGCGACAAGGTCGCCATCATCTTCGAAGGTGACGATCCTGACGAGTCACGCAACATCACCTATCGCGAGTTGCATGCCGAGGTGTGCAAGTTTGCCAACACGCTGAAGCATCTCGGTGTGGAGAAAGGTGATCGCGTGGCGATCTATCTGCCAATGATTCCCGAAGCGGCCGTGGCGATGCTGGCCTGCGCCCGACTGGGTGCGATCCATTCGGTGGTGTTCGGTGGGTTTTCTCCCGATTCGCTCGCCGGTCGCATTGCCGACTCGGCGGCGAAAGTCGTGATCACCGCCGACGAGGGCCTGCGCGCCGGCAAGCGCATCCCATTGAAGGCGAATGTGGACGCCGCGCTGGAACGGCCAGGCACCAATAGTGTGGAAACCGTCATCGTGGTTCGGCGTACCGGCGGTCCAGTCGCGATGCAATCACCGCGCGACCGCTGGTACCACGTGCTGATGGAAGGCCAGTCCACCGATTGTCCGCCGACGCCGGTCGCTGCCGAGCACCCGCTATTCGTGCTTTACACCTCCGGATCCACCGGCAAGCCCAAGGGCGTGCTGCACACCACCGGCGGTTACCTGGTGTATGCCAGCTACACGCACGAACTGGTGTTCGACCTGCGCGAGGACGACGTTTACTGGTGTACCGCCGATGTCGGCTGGGTCACCGGCCACAGCTATGTGGTCTACGGCCCGCTGGCCAATGGCGCGACCACCGTGATGTTCGAAGGCGTACCGAATTATCCCGACGTCAGCCGTTTCTGGAACGTGGTCGACAAGCACAAGGTCAGCCTTTTCTATACCGCACCCACCGCGATACGCGCGCTGATGCGTGATGGCGAAGAGCCGGTCAAGAAGACCTCCCGCGCATCGCTGCGGGTGCTTGGTTCGGTCGGCGAACCCATCAATCCGGAAGCGTGGGAGTGGTACTACCGAGTGGTCGGTAACGAGCGCTGTCCGATCGTCGACACCTGGTGGCAGACCGAAACCGGTGGCATCCTGATCACCCCGCTGATCGGCGCCATCGATACCAAGCCCGGTTCAGCGACCCTGCCGTTCTTCGGCATCAAGCCGGCCATCGTCGATGCCGGTGGCGAGCTGCTTCAGGGTCCCGCCGAGGGCAACTTGCTGATTACCGATTCCTGGCCCGGCCAGATGCGCACGATCTACGGCGACCACCAGCGCTTCATCGAAACTTACTTCAGTGCCTATCCCGGCAACTATTTCACCGGCGACGGGGCGCGCCGCGACGAGGATGGCTACTACTGGATCACCGGTCGCGTCGATGACGTGATCAACGTCAGTGGCCATCGCCTTGGTACCGCCGAAGTGGAGAGCGCGCTGGTATCGCACCCGAAGGTCGCCGAGGCCGCCGTAGTCGGCTGTCCGCACGACATCAAGGGTCAGGGCATCTACGCCTACGTTACGTTGATCGCAGGCGAAACCGGCGACGATGCGTTGCGCAAGGAACTCATCGCCTGGGTGCGCAAGGAGATCGGCCCGATTGCCACGCCCGATACCTGCAATGGGCACCGGGCCTGCCAAAAACCCGGTCGGGGAAAATCATGCGCCGCATCCTGCGCAAGATCGGGGAAAATCAGCCCGATCAACTGGGCGACATCACCACGCTGGCCGATCCGACGGTGGTAAAAAACCTGGTCGACGAGCGCTTGATCAAATGAGGAGCGGGGAAACCGGGAACCGGGAACCGGGAGAGAACCGCGGCATTTCGCGAGGCTCCTAAGTTTCCCGTTTCCTGTTGCCCGTTGTCCGCTCCTGAAGCCCATGCCCGACATCCTCATCGCCGACGATCACCCGCTTTTCCGCGAGGCCTTGCAGCGCGCGGTGATCGTGGCCGTGCCGACGGCGCGGGTGCATGCCGCCGACAGCGTGCACACCTTGCTGGCGCTGATCGAGCACTTTCCCGATGCCGAATTGTTGCTGCTTGACCTGCATATGCCAGGCGCCCGCGGTTATTCCGCGCTGGCACATATTCGCGGGCAGCATCCGGGCTTGCCGACGATCGTGGTGTCGGGTCATGAAGAGGCCTCGGTGGCGCGGCGCGCGCTGGCACATGGGGCATCGGCCTATATCCCGAAATCCACCTCCAGCGAAAACATTGTGGCGGCCATTCGCGCCGTGCTCGACGGCGATCTCTGGCTGCCGCATTCGCTGCCCGATTCGCCCAGCGAACTCCATCCAGACGAGGCGGTTGCCGCGGCACACGTCGCGTCGCTTACGCCGCAGCAGTTCCGGGTCATGACGATGATCGCCGAAGGTCAACTCAACAAGCAGATTGCTTACGATCTGGGCGTATCGGAGGCCACCGTGAAAGCGCATATGACAGCGATCATGCGCAAGCTGCAGGTCAACAATCGCACCCAGGTGGCGCTGATTGCCAGCCAGTTGGCGGTCAATCAGGAGGCGCTGCCGTCGTTTCCGCCTGACGAGGACTGACGCACCAGTGCGCTGAGCAGGGCGCGCAACGCCGCGGGGCGCACCGGCTTGTGCAGCAGCGGATAACCCAGCGCACGCGCGCGCTGCTTCAACTCGCCGCTGCCGTCTGCGGTAATCATGGCCACCGGTGGCAGATCGCCATGGGCGGCGCGTAGTTGCCGCAGCGCCTGCAAGCCATCGACGCCGTCAGCGAGGTGATAGTCGACCAGAATCAAGTCGATGGACTTCTGCTTCAGCTCTCGCGCCGCCTCAGTCACATTCCGCGCCAGACGACAATCCACGCCCCAACGACCAAGCAGCGCCTGCATGCCGTCGAGTATCGAAGCGTCGTCGTCCAGGCACAGCACGGTCAACGGCAGTTGCTTGTCCGCTCCCTGCCGTTGCACGCGCTGGTGGCGCACCGGTACGGCGGCGTTGCGTGGCACGGTGACCAAGAAGCAACTGCCATGGTCCACCTGGGAATGCAGATCCAGCCGGTGATGAAGAATGTCAGCCAGTCGATCGCAAATCGATAGACCCAGCCCCAATCCCTTTTCGCCCCAAGGGGAAGGATGCTCAAGCCGCTGGAACTCGTCGAAGATCCGCGCGCGCTGTTCGGCGGCGATACCCGGTCCCGAATCCCAGACCTCGATGCGCACCTCGCCCTGCGTGCGCCGCGCGCCCAGCAGCACGCTGCCCTTGCTGGTGTAACGCAGCGCATTGGAGAGAAAGTTCTGCAGGATGCGGCGCAGCAACTGTGGATCGCTGCGAACAGCCAGCGTCGTTCTGACCACGCGCAGACGCAGCCCGCGCTGCTCGGCTACCACGGCAAACTGCGCCTGCAACGAATCGAATACGTCGCTCAACGCGAAGGCGCCAATTTCGGGACGGTAGCTGCCCGTGTCCAGGCGTGAAGTATCTAGCAGTGCATCGAGCAGACTTTCGGCGGCGCGAAACGAGGCGTCGATCCGCTCGGCCAGCGCGCTGGCTTCCTGGTCCAGTCCGGGATGCTGACGCAACGCCGAGGTAAACAGTCGTGCCGCATTCAGCGGTTGCAGCAGATCGTGGCTGGCGGCGGCCAGAAAGCGGGTCTTGGACACGTTGGCGGTCTCGGCCGCGCGCCGAGCATGGGCGGTAGCCACCAGCGCCTCGGACAATTCGGCGGTGCGCTGCTCAACCCGCAGCTCCAGCGTTTCATTGGCCTGGATCAACGCCTGCTCGGCATTTTTGTAGGCGGTCACGTCGGTATAGGTCGTCACGTAGCCGCCATCGGGCAAAGCCCTGCCGCGCATCTCGATCACCGTGCCGTCCGGGCGAATACGCTGGAACAAATGCGAGCTGCCGGCGCGCATGTGATCGATCCGTTTGGCCACATGGCCGTCCACTTCACCAGGTCCGCATTCACCCAGTTGCGCGTTCCATCGAATCAGTTCTTCCACCGCCACGCCGACATGGACCATGCCTTCGGGGTAGTCGAACAATTCCATGTAGCGGCGATTCCAGGCCACCAATAGCATGTCGGCATCTACCACGCTGATGCCTTGCGAGACATTTTCCAGCGTGGTCGCGAGCAATGCCCGATTGAAGCGCAACTCCTGTGAGGCCTCATCCATCAACGCCATCGACTCGGCGATATCCAGACCACTGCCGGACAGCACGCCCATCAGGATACGACGAGCGTTGGCCGCGCCCACGGCCGAGGCCAGCAGGCGCTCGGTGTACTGGATCAACGCTCGATCGGCTACCTCGCCGGCATGCAAGGGGCGTTCGCGCTTGCTTGAGTAATCCTCGAAGCCGCGAGCGGCGCTTCGCTCACCGACGATGCGGCTGGCGATCGTGCGCAGATCGCCCACCAGCACACGGCCACGCCAGTCGCCCGAGCCGCCGGGGCTGATCGGTTCGGCATCCATGAACATCGCCGCGTGCAGCCGCTCCTCGAGATGGGGACGAAAACGCAACGATACGAAGACCAGACAACCGACGTTGACCAGCAATGACCAGAAGGTGCCGTGCATGACCGGATCCCAGCCGTCGAGGTGAAACAAGGCCTGCGGTCGCAGTTCGGTCCAACCGAAAGGCCCATCGATCAACCAGTGATCGTTGCGGCTCACGGCCGGCAGCAGCAGGGTGTAGAACCACACAACGAAGCCGCTTGCCAGTCCCGTCATGACGCCGCGCCGACTGGCGCCGCGCCAGTACAGCGCAGCGAGCAGTGCGGGTGCGAATTGCGCCACCGCGGAGAAAGCGAGCAGGCCGGTGGCGGCCAGGTTTTCGGCATCCGCCGCGATGCGGTAGTACAAGTAGGCCATCAGCGCCAGCGCGATGATCGCCAGCCGCCGGATGCCGAGAACCAGTCGGGTCAGATCGCTGCGCTGCTCCAGACGAAGCCGATGGATGCGCAGCAGCGCCGGCATCACCAGGTCGTTGCTGATCATGATCGACAGCGCGACAGAGGCCACGATCACCATGCCCGTGGCAGCCGAGAAGCCGCCAATAAAGGCCAGCAAGGCAACGCCGCGATCGCCGTACGCCATCGGCAAGGTCAGTACCCACGCATCGGCTGTGCCGCTGCGCACCTGCGGCAGGTGGGCACCGGCGGCCACAATCGGCAGCACCGCCAGGCTGATGATGGCCAGGTAAAGCGGCACCAGCCAGCGCGCACGCTTGAGGTCGCTGGCATCTTCGCACTCGACCATGCCGATCTGGAATTGCCGTGGCAGACAGAACATGGCGAAGAAAGCGAGCATCGTCTGCGCCATGAATCCCG
>JALYXN010000480.1 GCA_030947085.1 Pseudomonadota bacterium
CGTGTATTCCACCGCGTCGGGCTTGATCGCGCGGAAGCTGTCGATCCATCCGTGTTGGTGAAACAGCAGGTCAAGCCAGGCGCGCTCTTCCGGCAGACAGCCTGAATTCTTCTGATTGGACGACCAGTTCTTGATATCATTTTTCGTATGCACGATGTTCCAGTCGCCGCAGATGATGTAATCGCGGCACTGGTCAACCAGCGATCGAAAATCGGCGTGATCCACGCCATTGCCTTGAACTTGAACTGCTGCCGCTCTTCACCGGACGAACCGGAAGGGAAATACAGCGACACCACTGAGAGGTTGCCGAAACGCGCCTCGATATAACGTCCTTCGTTGTCGAACTCGTCCCAGCCCAGTTCGGTCAGCACTTCATCGGGCTCACGTTTGGCATAGATGGCCACGCCGCTGTAGCCTTTCTTGCTGCTGGCATCGCGATAAAAGCAGTGATGCCCGTCGGGGCGAAACATCGCATCGGTCAGTTGATGCTCCTGCGCCTTGGTTTCCTGCAGGCAGATGACATCCGCGTTCTGCTCGCGCAGCCAATCGAAGACGCCCTTGGTGGCGGCCGAGCGGATGCCATTGGCGTTCAGGCTGATGATGCGCATGGAGTCTCCCACAGTCGGTGATGGGGGATCATAACAACCACAGCCCTCTCATTGACCGCGAAGGTTTCGATGCCAGAAAAACCAGTCATTCGGGTGATGCCAGCGCACGATTCGCTGCTGCCAGCGCTGTTGCAGCTGGGCGTGAGCCCATCGCAACAGGCGTATGTGGGCAAGATCGACAACCTGCTTGCCGATGTCGCCCGTTGCCCCGAGGCCGAGCCGATGGCGATCTGCCTTGGCAGCGAACTGGTCGGCTATTACCGCATCGATCCGCATTCGCGAAGCGTGGCGGGACGGGATTTCGATGTTCCCGCCCTCGGCCTGCGGGCGTTCTTCATCGATGCGCGCTGGCAGGGCCGTGGTCTTGGAACGAAGGCGCTGACTGCGCTGCTGGGCGATGTGGTCGAACGCCATGGCGATGCTCGCTTGCTGGTGTTGGCGGTGAACGTCGGCAACCATGCCGCCGTACGGCTATACCAGCATGCCGGCTTCGCGCGAAACGGCGAGCTGTACCATGGCGGGCGAGCCGGCCCGCAACATCTCATGCTGCGCACGCTCCCCTAGAAAACCCATCGGCCAGCGAGACATCTTGTGCACGACTATCAACGCCACTTCATCGACCTCACGCTCCAGCGCGATGTATTGCGCTTCGGCGATTTCACCCTGAAATCCGGCCGGCAAAGCCCGTATTTTTTCAACATGGGCCGGATTGATTCCGGCGCAGCGCTGGCCCAGCTCGGTCGTGCCTACGCCGCAGCGATAGTCAACGCCGGTATCGACGTCGACATGCTGTTCGGTCCCGCTTACAAAGGGATTGCACTGGCGGCCGCCACCGCCATTGCGCTGGCCGACCAGCATCAACGCGACCTGCCCTGGGCCTACAATCGCAAAGAGGCCAAGGATCACGGCGAGGGCGGCGCACTGGTCGGTGCGCCGCTGCGCGGCCGGGTGCTGATCGTGGACGACGTGATGACCGCCGGCACCGCCGTGCGGGAATCGCTGGCCCTGATCGAAGCCAGCGGGGCCACCGCCGCCGGCGTGCTGATTGCGCTGGATCGGCAGGAACGCGGGCAGGGAGAGCGTTCCGCCGCCCAGGAAGTGGCCGCTGACTACGCCATCCCAGTCATCGCGATCACTAGTCTGGACGACGTGCTGGCTTATGCGGGCGAGCAGGCGCAACTGAAAGATCAACACTCGCGCTTGCTGGCCTACCGGGATCGCTACGGTGTTCAGGCCTGAGTTCACAAGTTGCTCGTTAGACTCAGATGAATAGCATCACATCAGGCGCCCGCTGCAATGTGCGTGACGCCTGGCAGACGTCCGATGGCCGTTATACTGGCCGGCAAGGGGGGAAATCCATGTACAAATCACTATGTGTCGCCGTTGCCGTGGCGCTGCTGGCCAGTTCCGCGGTGTATGCACAAAATCGCGAAGTCATTCGTTACAAATGGCACGACGGACAGGGGCTGCCGCATTTCAGTGACGGCCTGAACGCCGAAGCCATGAAGTACGGCTACGACCTGGTCAACGACCATGGCCTGGTCATCCAGCATGTGTCGCGTCAGCTGACTCCAGAGGAGCGCGACGCCGCCAACCAGCTCGCTGCCGAGAAGGCGTCGAAAGAGCGCGCGGCGCGGGAGATCGCCAACACCGAAGCGCAGATGTTGTCGGCCTATCCGACCGAGGAGATGTATGCGATTTCGTTACAGCAGACACTCGACACGATTGATCAGCAGATCCACACCACCCGGATCAACCTGCGCAGCCAGGAAAAGGCCTTGACCGACCTGCTCGGTCGCGCGGCGGAGGTCGAGGGCACCAAGAAAACGGTACCCAAATACCTGGTCGACAGCCTCGCTAAACAGCGTGCCGTGGTCAACGATCAGCGCAACACCTTGCACCGGCAACAGGGTTTGCGCGCCCAAACGGTGCGGTTGCAGGTCAATCAACTGACTCGCTACCGCGAACTGAAGGCAGCGCAGGGCGCAAACGCGCATTAACTTCGCCGTCCCGCACCCTGGAGGTTCAAACCCGTGATCGGCCGGTAGTCAGTACCGACTGAAATTCGGCGGGTGGCCGCTGCAAGGCGGTCACCGAAGCGAGAGGAACACCGCTTGTCGCCGATCAGAACGGTAGCTTCAGCTTGAAATTCGTCGCCAGCAGCTGCTTGCGGAAGACCTGCTGGATGCGCTTCAGCGCAACCGGACTGTCCGCCTCAAAACGCAGCACCAGCACCGAGGTGGTATTGGAGGCCCGCACCAGGCCCCAGCCATCGGGCCAGTCCGCCCGCAGACCATCGATCGTGATCAGCGACGCGTCCTCAAAATCGGCCTGCTTGCGGAATTTTTCCATGAAAGCGTAGTGCTCGCCCTCGGCAAACTGGATCTTCAGCTCGGGCGTGGAGATGCTCTTTGGCAGCGTCACAAAGATATCTTCCGGGCTTCTTCCCTGCAGGTCCCCGGCAAGAATTTCCAGCAGGCGCGCCGCTGCGTAGATGCCGTCGTCGAAGCCGTACCAGCGTTCCTTGAAGAAGAAATGCCCGCTCATCTCACCGGCCAGTTCGGCACCGCTTTCGCGCATCTTGGCCTTGATCAGTGAATGTCCCGTACGCCACATCAACGGGCTGCCGCCGGCGTCCAGGATCTGGCCCTTGAGATGACTGGTGCACTTCACGTCGTAGATGATGGTCGCGCCCGGCTGCCGCGACAGCACGTCGCGCGCGAATAGCATCAGCAGTCGATCCGGATAGATGATTTCGCCGCCCCGGGTAACCACGCCCAGGCGATCACCGTCACCATCGAAGGCAATACCCAGGTCGGCGCCGACCTGCTTCACCGAAAGGATCAGGTCTTCCAGGTTGGACGGTTCGGAGGGATCGGGATGATGGTTCGGGAACGTGCCGTCGACGTCGCAGTACAGGGGAATCACATCGCAGCCGATGCCTTCGAGCACCTGCGGCGCGATCACGCCGGAAATGCCATTGCCGCAATCGACAACGATTTTCAGCCGGCGCTCGGCAAGCACGTCCGAGACGATCCTTTCGATGTAGTCCGGTGCCACGTCGACTTCACGCAACTGACCCTGACCGTCGCCAATCAGCGCGCCGCTGGTTATCTGCCGGTACAAATCCTGGATAGCGTCCTCGGCCAAGGTTTCGCCACCAACCACGATCTTGAAGCCGTTGTAGTCCGGCGGATTGTGGCTGCCGGTTACTGCCACGCCACAACCCGTGTTGAAGTGGAATGCCGCGTAATAGACGACCGGCGTCGGCACCGCGCCAAGATCGATCACATCGATGCCGGCCGCACGCAGGCCATCGGCCAGCGCGTGAGCGAGTTCGGGCCCGGATAGACGGCCATCACGGCCGATCACGATTTCGCGCAAGCCTTTTTCCACCATCAGCGCACCGATCGACTGACCCAGCGCATGCGCCACCTCCTTGTTCAGCGTCTTGCCCACTACGCCGCGCACATCGTAGGCACGAAAGATGGACGGATCGAGATTCAGAGCGGGCGCAACCACTGCCGCTGGCGTTTCTGGCGGCGGCGGTGGTGGCACTTCCGGCTTGACCGGCAGCAACACCGGTTCAGCCTCGTCGGCCAACGCCGACTCATCGTCGTCCACGACAACATGGGGCGGGGAGCGCCAGCGCAGCCACAACAGGTAAATACCTGCGCCCAGCCCCAGCGAGGTCAACAAGATGCTCACCAGCCACGAACGCGGCAGCACGATAAACGCGTTGGGCAAACTGGCACTGATGTTGAACACGCTGCCAGCAACCGGCTTGCCGACCGCCTCGACCAGGCCCGATCCCGATCCCTGCGACATCAATTGCAGACTGCTTTGATTATTCCCTTGACGCAGCGCCAGCCGCCCGCCCGCGGGGGAGATCGCCTGAAAACGTCGCTTCACCGAAGCGAACGGTAATTCGATCCACACCCAGGCC
>JALYXN010000372.1 GCA_030947085.1 Pseudomonadota bacterium
GCGGCGCGGCGCTGTACGGCTCCAATATGGAAAACTACGAGCTGCTTACCCAGAGCCAGCACCGGGACGAGGGCAAGCTCAGCGGACCGGTGGTCAACTCGCCGCGACAGTTGTGGTCGGTCGGCGCATATTTCGCCGTGGTCACCGAGGGCGTGTTCGGTCTGGACGAGGACGGCAGCGTGCAACCAAAACTGCCGACCTCACTGGTACCAATGCTGTTCGGCGATCGGACGTCCATCTCAATCACCCTGCCCGAGCGCTCCATCACGCTGGAACTGCCGAGGAACCGCACCGGCAACTTGCTGGTAGCTGACCGCACCAGCACCAAGGGCAAGGCGACCACCATCGAGCTCAAGGCGATCACGGTAAAAGGCGCGCCGCTGCGTACCGATGCACCGCTGTATGCACCCAGGGCACCGGACGCGCCCACGCTTGCGATCGATGGCGACCATTGGACGGTGAAGGCGGACGGCAAGGT
Source organism: Pseudomonadota bacterium (assembly GCA_030947085.1). GTDB lineage: Bacteria > Pseudomonadota > Gammaproteobacteria > Xanthomonadales > Rhodanobacteraceae > Rhodanobacter. Next base: position 479 of record JALYXN010000372.1, read on the forward strand.
GCGCCTCTACGTCAATGGCCAGCGCGCGCACTCGATCGACGGCAGCGGCACGCTGCCACGCGACGGCAACCTTACCTGCGTCAGCGCGGTACGCGTCGATGGGCACGGGCTGGAATCACTGCACAGCCCCGCCGTATGCGGTGGCGAGCTGGCCCCGGTCACCGGCAGCTGGCCGCGCAGTTGGAAGGCGCCGAAGGATGGCGCTTTCCGCGTTTCGCTGAACTACACCAACGACCTCGGCCCGATCAACACCGGCATTACCGCCGCGGTGAAGATGCTTTCGATCAACTGCGACGGCAGTGCCGAGCAGAGGCTGCCGATCGTGATGGCGCAGAGCGTGCGTGAGGAACGCTCCACGTACGGCCAGTTCAACGCCCAGGCCGGCGCGACCTGCCACTTCGCGCTGAAGGACGGCTTCAACATGAGCTACCTCAGTCAGTTCAGCCACTACACTGGTGGCGTCGGCGGCGCCGACGGCCCGTTGAACAAGGCCGACGTGCATGGGCTGATCTTCGCCCCGCTGGGTTCGGCCAGTACGGCGGGCGAAAGTGCGGCGCAATGAGGGAAACGACCCAGCTCCGTCATTCCTGCGAGCGCAAGAATCCAGCGCTTTCGTTTTGCCAGATTGGGCCGATGTGGATGGCCTCGTCATCGACGCCGCTGGGTTCTCCCCATACGTCGGACAGGCATGACGGGCAAGACCGAAGCGACCTATTCCCGTCATCCCTGCGAATGCAGGGATCCAGCGTCCTTGCTTTTTAAAACACTCGAAACATCACTGGATTCCCGCGTTCGCAGGAATGACGGGCGAACCGCACGGAGCACAAAGTCATCATGAGCAAGGCCAAACCGGAACTGTCGTTCTGGCAGATATGGAACATGTGCTTCGGTTTCCTGGGGATCCAATTCGGCTTCGCACTGCAGAACGCCAACGTTAGTCGTATTTTCCAGACGCTCGGCGCCAATGTCGACCAGATCCCGGTGCTGTGGATTGCCGCGCCACTCACCGGCCTGATCGTGCAGCCGATCATCGGCTATTTCTCCGACCGCACCTGGAACCGCTTCGGCCGACGCCGGCCGTACTTCTTCGCCGGGGCGGTGTTGGCGACGATCGCGCTGCTGGCGATGCCGAACTCGCCCACGCTGTGGATCGCGGCGGGCGTGCTGTGGATCATGGACGCCTCGTTCAACGTAGCGATGGAGCCGTTTCGCGCCTTCGTCGGCGACCAGCTGCCGCCCAAGCAGCGTCCGCTGGGCTATTCGATGCAGAGCGTCTTCATCGGCGTCGGCGCGGTGGTCGCCTCGTTCCTGCCCTACCTGCTCACCCATTTCGGCGTGGCCAATACGGCGCCCGCCGGCGAAGTGCCGAACTCGGTGAAATACGCGTTCTACGCCGGTGGCGTCGTACTGCTTGGCGCGATGCTGTGGACCATCCTCAGCACGCGCGAATACCCGCCCGAGCAGCTGGAATCGTTCAGCGACAACCGCGTGGAAGACGCCCCCGTCGTGGTCACCGGCGCGTGGAAGATCGGCGCCCTGTTTCTCGGTATCGGCGCGATCCTGCTCGGCCTGATCGAGCACTTCGCACTGGCCAAGGAGCTGTACCTGCTGGCCGGCGGGCTGGTCGCGTTCGGCGGTCTGTTCGTCTGGCTTGCCTTCACCCGCAGCGGCGGCGTGGCGCGGCAGATCATGGGCGACCTCTACGGCATGCCCGCGCCGATGCGCCGCCTCAACTGGGTGCAGTTCTTCTCCTGGTTCGCGATGTTCGCCATGTGGATCAACACCACGCCCGCCGTCGCCCAACACTTTTACGGCAGCACCGACGCCACCTCGGCCGCCTACAACGAAGGCGCCAACTGGGCCGGCGTGTTGATGGGCACCTACAACGGCGTAGGCATCATCGCCGCCATCGCCATCCCGATCATGGTGCGTGCCACGGGCCTGCGCATGAGTCACCTGGTCAACCTGTGGTTAGGCGGCCTGGGCCTGCTGTCGTTCCTGGTGATCCGCGACCCGCACTGGCTGATCGCCTCCATGGTCGGCGTCGGTTTTGCGTGGGCGTCCATCCTTTCGCTGCCTTACGCGATGCTCTCGGACAACCTGCCCGCGTCGAAGATGGGTGTCTATATGGGCATCTTCAATTTCTTCATCGTGATCCCGCAGTTGATGGCCGCCAGCGTGCTGGGCGTGCTGCTGAAACTGTTCTTCCACAACCAGCCGATCTGGGCACTGGGCCTGGGCGGCGTCAGCCTGATCCTGGCGGGCCTGTGCACCCTGCGCGTGCATGATCCAGAGGACCTCGCCGCGGCGTTGCCCTCGCCCTAACCACAGCATCTGCGGGAGCAACTTCAGTCGCGACACCTTGCAACCAGCCTGGCACCTCGCGGTTAAAGCCGCTCCGCAGGAGTCTTCCTTCACTCACTTACAGGACGTATCCATGCTTTCCAAAACCACGCTTCCGGCGCTCATCGCCACCCTCGCCTGCGGCCTTGCCCACGCCGCCACACCGCCAGCGATGCCCCAGTTCGTTGGCACCGACGCGCCGTTCGCGTCCAACGCGATCTATTTCGTGATGACCGATCGCTTCGTCAACGGCGACCCGACGAACGACCACCGCGACCAGGGCGGCGCGCATCCTACTTGGGACATCCCCGTCACCGGCGCACCAAAAGGACAGAGCGCGAACATCGGCTACCTCGGTGGCGACTTCAAGGGCGTGTTGGAAAACGCCGGCTACATCCGTGACATGGGTTTCGGCGCGGTGTGGGTCACGCCCATTGTCGACAATCCGGACCAGGCCTTCACCGGCGGCGATCCGGTACGCTGGGGCAGCTCGCTGACCGATCGCGGCAAGACCGGCTTTCACGGTTACTGGGGCATCAACTTCTACAAGCTCGACGAACATCTGCCCAGCAAGAACCTCGA
>JALYXN010000554.1 GCA_030947085.1 Pseudomonadota bacterium
GTTCTAAACGTACAGAGATCACTTCTGACGTGCCACTCGTGACAGGTTCTGTCCTTTATCGCTCCGGTTTCAGGGATGACTAGGGCGTTTGCTGACGTCTGCCCATCATCACATCATACCCATCACATCGCCTTGCGGTGGTCCTGGCCTTTCGGCGGGTGGGGAGATCTCCCAGGGTAAGACGCGTGACTTTCATGCTTATACCCGTCGGGTCTATGTCGTCGCGTTGCGTGCACGTTTTGGGCTTTGGCAATTTCGGCCAGCTCACCCCGCTACAACGCCTCTATCCGCTTCCTTTTAATCGCCGCATCCCTGCGGCTCTTCACGACCGCTCCCGGCGGTCTTGTCGTCGGGCCAGCACTTTGCCTGCAGCTTCCTTCAGGTGCCCCTCGCGGAGGTTTCTCCTGCTGTTCGGCTACACCTTTCCCCTTGCCGGGCAGGTTCCAGACTTTCATGGTGAGTCGCTCCTCTCGCCACCACAGCGAGTAAAACAGCGAAAAAAAACCCCCGCTTGAACGCGGGGGCTTTTAGTCGCTCGAGTACCTCAAGCCGACCGCACCAGATCAGAACGTCTCGGTAAAGCCGATCTTGATCAGATTGTAGCTCTTGGCATCGGCTAGCACCCTGGCCACATACTGATAAGCCACATGATCGTCAGCCGCAATCTGGATCTCCGGCTGATTGGTCTGCTGCGCAATCACGGCGAATTGCGCTTTCAGCGCCAGTTCGTCCACCGGCGTGTTGTTCCAGTAGAAGGCTCCGCTGGGATCAATCTTCAAGTTGATCGGATCCAGCGGTGTCGTCGGCGGCGGCACATTTGCATTGGGTTGCGGCAGATCGACCTTGATCCGGTGTGCCAGTACCGGAGCGGTGATCATGAAGATGATCAACAGCACCAACATCACGTCGACGAGCGGCGTCACGTTGATTTCCGACATCGGCCCACTGGTATTGCTGGAAAAAGCCATTTCGATTACCCCTTGGGCGGGTCGGTAGTCATGAAGGCGACATGCACCATGCCGGAATCCTTGGCATCGCCAATGATTTTCTTCACGATCTTGAACTCGGTCGCCTTGTCCGCCCGAATCTGCAATTCGGGCTGTGGTGACTTCTGTGCATCAACGAGAAACTGCGCGCGCAACTCGGCATCGGAAATTTCATGATCGTCGAGATACATGGAACCATCCGACTTCACTGCGAGATCCAGCGGCTGGACGACGACTTCGGAAGTCGGCGTCTTCGGATTCGCCGTAGGCAGTTCAATGGTGATGGAGTGCGACATCAGCGGAGCGGTGATCATGAAAATGATCAGGAGAACCAACATCACGTCTACTAGCGGCGTGACATTGATCTCGGACATCGGCCCGCCGGAATTGCCTCCGGAACTCATCGCCATGGGTCAATCCCTCAGTTGTTGCTCGGACCCACGCCATCGACGCGCGAACCGGTAGCGAAGAAGTCATGCAGGTCGTGCGCAAATTCGTCGAAGCGAGCGTAGGTGAGGCGGTTCGAACGATTGAAGAAGTTGAACGCGAGCACGGCGGGAATGGCGGTGAACAGACCGAAAGCGGTCATGATCAGAGCCTCACCGACGGGACCGGCCACGGCATTCATCGAGGCGTTACCGGTCGCGGCGATACCGATCAGTGCATGGTAAATGCCCCAGACGGTGCCGAGCAGACCGACGAACGGTGCGGCCGAGCCGACCGTTGCCAACAGCGTCATGCCGCCTTCAAGACGAAGACTCTCGCGAGCCACGGCCTGACGCAGGGCGCGATCAATGAACTCCGAACGGCTCAGGGACTCGGCGAGACGACCGGTGGTCGTTCCCGTGGTGGTTTGCTGGTGGTGGGCGACCGCCGAGGCGGCGTCCAGTGCAATCTTGGAGAACGGTTCACCCTTGGGTTGGGCTTCCAGATCGCGGATGGCGTCCTGGGTGGAGCCATTGTTCCAGAAGCCTTCGATGACCTTGTCGGCCCGGCTGCGCACCATGGTATTGCGGATGCCGTTGGCGATGATGAAGTACCAGGACATGAACGACATCACGACTAGCGTCACGAAGACGATCCAGCCAAGCGGGTCGAAGTTTTGAATCAAGTCACCAAAGCCCATCTGTTTCATGGCTTCAGCGTTGGTGTTGCCGGTCATTGCAGGAGTCTGTAGGAACATAACGCTACCCTAGGGAAGTCAAGCGTGAGCTGTAACTGTAATCGACGAAATGTTGATTACAGCTGATTAAGATTGAAGTTGACGGGAACGCGAGCGTAACCTTCTACTTTTTGTCCGTTTCTGGTCGTCGGATTGAAGCGCCAACGGCGTGCGGCATCCATCGCTGCACGGTCGAGTTCGTGATAACCGCTGGACTTGTCAATCTTGATGTCCTTCGGCGATCCGTCGACTCCAACAAGGATCAGCAACACCACGACACCTTCATGCCGCTGGCGAATCGCCTGAGACGGATATTTAGGTTGCAGGCGGCTGTTATAGCTGAGATCCGAACTGGCGGTAATAGTCGTCGGCGGCGCTGGAGGTGCTGGCGGTGCCGGCGGCGGCGCCTGAGTCGCTACGTTGGATACTTCCTCCACCGGCGGCGGCGGTGTCGGCGGTGGCGGGGTCGGCGGCGGCTTGACCTGTTGAATGATCTTCGGCGGTGGCTGCTTCGGCGGCTCCGGCGGCGGTGGCGGTGGCGGTGGCGGTGGCGGCGGCGGAACGATGAAGTTCACCTGGACGATCTTTTCTTTTTCCTTGTGAGTCTGGTTTGGCGGCGCCATGGGCGCCACGATCAGCAGAAACGCAAACGCGTGCAGCCCGATGGCAACCGCCAAGGCCCACGTGCGCTTCCAACTAAATGGCTCACGCCCAATTTCTTCGTTACTAGAGGCCATCGGTCACTATTCAATCGGGAGAAAACGTCGCCGCTGGAACAACACCTATCCGTTAAAACGTCTTCACGCATCCGGATTTTGGGTTGCCACTGGGAAACGCAGGGGAAGGTTTTCAACGGTACAACAGCATATGACTTTTGTATAGCACTTGCGGGCAGAAGAATGGACGTCCATCTGTCCGCAGGATTTTGCAGAGCCTTTCTCAGCCAGCGCCTGCATTTTTCAGCCAGGCTTTTGCCTTCGCGGCCGTATCCGGTTCCTGTGCAGCTTTCTTCATGGCGGCAACGGCAGCGGGCTTGTTCTTCAATCCACGCTCGGCTTCGGCCAACAGCATGTAGGCCTTGCCCTTGCTCTTCACTCCCTTGCCAATGGCCTGTTCAATCAAGGTCTTGGCCTGGCTGTTCTTGTTTTCGCTGAGCGCCAGACGACCGGCGCGAAGCCCCGGCTCACCATCTTTGGCCAACGGGATCGCCTTGGTGTAGGCGTCCATTGCCTTGCCCGGATCGTTGGCCATTTCGGACGATTGCGCCAGCAACACGTAGTTGTCGGCGCTTGGCTTGACCACACCTTTGCTCATGCCTTCTTCAAGCACCTGCAAGGCCTTCTTGGCGTTGGGAGCCGCGTCAGACGATTCCTGTCCCGTGATGAGATAAAGCTTGGCGAGATTCACATAACCGCCCTCGCTCTTGAGCCCTCCTCCGGACCTTGCCTTTTCCATCATCTGGATGGCTTCGGGATACTTGTGCGCCTGCATCAATATCGATGCCGCATTGCTCGCAGCCGTGGGATCATTGGGATTGCTGGCCATTTGCTGCTGCGCAAGCGCGGCGGCTTGGTCGCTCTGGCCCGACTCGGCGTAGCTGGCCATCAGGATCTGGTCCCAGCTCGACTTCGGTTTGTCGGTCAGGGATTTCGCTTTCTTGATCGCGGCTATGGCTTGGGGAAACTTGTTGAGCCGGTAGTAGGCATTTCCCTCAAGCGCGTAGGACTCAGCCGTTTCCTTCTTTCCTTCCGCTCGCCACTTGGCCACGGTATCCAGCGCCGCCTGATATTGCTCGTCGGAAATCTGGAATTGGGCAAGCTCGTATTCGAGCTGGAAATACGTGTCGTTTGGCATGATCCCAAGGGCGAGTGAGCGCTGCAGCAAGGCAATTCCGCCCTTGACGTCGTGCGCGTTGTACTTCAGGTTGGCCAAGCCCTGAAGCGCAAGCGCCTGGGCATATTTGCTCTTGCTGCCGTCAACGATCGCCTGCAACAACGGCTCTGCCTTGGCGGTGTCTCCAGCAGAAACTGCCGTTAGCCCCTCGTTGAGATTTTTTTGATCCTTGGAACTGGTGAGATCAAGTTTCGGCTCCGCGCGAGTCGCATTGGGATACTGAGCCGCTTTTTTCGCGGCCGCCTGGTGATTCTCTCGAGCAACCACCGAGCCGCTTGCCACGGTGAACAGCAAAGCAGCGCTCGCCAGTACCGTTAACCCTCGGAAATGCTTCATGGGGATCCTTGTCGTCAGTATGCGCGCATCGAACTGCGCAGGGGAACCATGGAGAATAACCTGATGGGCGATGAGATAACAAGTTGCAGTGCCGCATAAAAGCTCGTTTGAAATCAACTGCTTGGCGGTAGAACCTGTTCTACAGGCACTTTTCATCGTCGCTGGCAGCGATGCGATTGGGCGCAGAATCAGATGTTCGTCAGCGCCCACCGCATCGATCTTTGATTCCTCTGGGCTGCAACCGCGCAGCCGGCGCGGCACCAGCTCAGACGTCGAGATTGGCCACTTTCAACGCATTCGATTCAATGAACTCCCGCCGCGGTTCCACCGCCTCGCCCATCAGCATCGAGAACATCTGGTCGGCGGCAATCGCGTCCTCGACGCCAACCTGCAACATGCGGCGCGTCTCCGGATTGACGGTGGTATCCCACAGCTGTTCCGGGTTCATTTCACCCAGCCCTTTGAAGCGCTGGATGCTGCGGCCCTTCTTGGCCTCCTCGAGCAACCAGTTGCGTGCTTCAATAAAGCTCAGTACCCCGCGCGAGGCATTGCCGCGATAGACCACGGCATCGGGTTGGATCATGCCGGCAATCTGCTGGCTGATCAACAGGATGGCGCGATATTCGTTGCTGCTGAAGAAGGGCTGCGGCAGCAGCCAGGTGTGGGTAAGCCCGTGCTGTTCCTTGATCACTTCGATCGCAGCGGGCTGCTCTTCATGGGCAGGACGCAGCAGCATCTTGTAGTGCGGTTTACCCAAGCCGCTGGCCGCCAGCCGCGCGGTGGCCCCATCCAGCCAAGCCTGCATCGCTGGTTGATCGGACCACAATGCCGGTTCCAGCGGTGCATGCTCCAGCAAGGCGTTGAGCACGGTTGCATCGAACCGGTGCGACAGTTTGGCGATCTGGTCCAGCGCATACTGATAACTGCGCAGCAATTTTTCCAGTGCCTCCCCCGCCACGGCCGGCGCATCCGGACTGTAGGCCAGACGGGCGTTGTCGACGGCACTGGAAATAAGGTAATCGTTGAGAGCAGCATCGTCTTTGATGTACAGCTCCTGCTTGCCCTGCTTGAGCTTGTACAGCGGCGGCAAACCGATATAAATGTGCCCGCGCTCGATCAATTCCGGCATCTGCCGATAGAAAAAAGTCAGCAACAAGGTGCGGATGTGCGATCCATCCACGTCCGCGTCGGTCATCAGGATGATGCGGTGGTAGCGCAACTTGTCCGGGTTGTATTCGTCCTTGCCGATCCCGGTACCGAGCGCGGTGATCAGCGTGCCGACCTCGGCCGACGCCAGCATGCGGTCGAAGCGCGCCTTCTCCACGTTGAGAATCTTGCCCTTCAGCGGCAGCACGGCCTGGGTCTTTCGATTGCGCCCCTGCTTGGCCGAGCCTCCGGCAGAGTCGCCCTCGACCAGGAACAGTTCGCACAGCGCCGGGTCCTTTTCCTGACAATCGGCCAGTTTGCCCGGCAAACCGGCGATATCGAGAGCACCCTTGCGCCGGGTCATTTCGCGGGCCTTACGCGCCGCTTCGCGCGCGCGCGCCGCATCCACCACCTTGGAGGCGATCGCCTTGGCCTCGTGCGGGTGCTCGAGCAGGAATTCGCCCAGCTTTTCGTTGACGACCTGTTCGACTACCGTTTTGACCTCGGAGGAGACCAGCTTGTCCTTGGTTTGCGACGAGAATTTCGGGTCCGGGACCTTCACTGACAACACCGCGATCATGCCTTCGCGCATGTCGTCGCCCGACAGCGACGCCACCTTGGCGTTCTTGGCCAAGCCGGATCTTTCGATGTAGTTCTGCAATGAGCGGGTCAGCGCGGCGCGAAACCCGGTGAGATGAGTGCCGCCATCGCGTTGAGGAATGTTATTGGTGAAGCAATACATCGATTCCTGATAGGAATCCGTCCATTGCATCGCCACTTCCACCACCACGCCATCCTGCTCCGCCAAAAGGCTGATCACGTTCGGATGCAAGGCGGTCTTCAATTGCGCCAGGTGCTGCACGAACGAGCGGATGCCGCCTTCGTAGGCAAACGTGTCCTGTCGCCCTTCCCCACGCTCATCCTTCAGTTCGATGGTGACGCCCGAATTGAGGAAGGCCAGCTCACGCAGGCGCTTGGCAAGAATGTCGTAATGAAATTCGATATTGCTGGTGAATGTTGCGGGGCTGGGTAGAAAGCGCACCAGCGTGCCGCGCTTGCTGGATGGTCCGGCTTCCTTCAACGGATACAGCGGCTCGCCCATCGCGTATTCCTGCTGGTATTCCTTGCCGTCGCGATAAATGGTGAGCCACAGATGCTTGCTCAGTGCGTTGACCACGGAAACGCCCACGCCGTGCAGACCGCCGGAAACCTTGTAGGAGTTCGCATCGAACTTGCCGCCAGCGTGCAGCACGGTCATCACGACTTCCGCGGTCGAGCGCCCTTCCTCCGGATGCGTGTCCACCGGGATGCCACGACCATTGTCGCTGACACTCACCGAACCGTCGTCGAAAATGGACACCACCACCTTGTCGCAGTAGCCGGCCA
>JALYXN010000561.1 GCA_030947085.1 Pseudomonadota bacterium
TACATCGCGTTGTGCGAACTGATTACCCGCGGCCGGCGCGCCTCGGCCAAGGGCACCTATCGGCTGCATCGTGCCGATCTCGCCGGTGGCCTGCCGGGCACGTTCGCGTTGTGGCTGCCCGACCGCATGCCCGATATCGGCCACGGCCGCTGGATGCGCGACACCTTCGGCGCGCGCGCATGGCTGGCGGTAGAGCTGCATCACGGCCCGGACGACGCACAACGCCTGCGTGAGCTGGAACGGCTCGGACGCAGCCTGCAGCTGCCGCTGGTGGCCGCTGGCGACGTGCACATGCATGTGCGCCGTCGGCTGGCATTGCAGAACACGCTGACCGCGATCCGCCATCGCCTGCCGATCGCCGAGGCCGGCGCGCTGATCTTCCGCAATGGCGAACGCCACCTGCGCCGACGCGATGCGCTGGGCGCGATCTATCCCGAAGCACTGATGCAGGAAAGCGCCGCCATCGCCGCGCGTTGCCACTTCAGTCTCGACGAGCTGCATTACCGCTATCCCGCCGAGCTGGTGCCCGAGGGTCACAGTGCGGCCAGCTGGCTGCGCTATCTCACCGAAGAAGGCATGCGCTGGCGCTGGCCGGCCGGCGTGCCGGAAAAAGTCGACGCCCAGATCGAGCACGAACTGGCGCTGATCGAGGAGCTGAAGTACGAATCCTACTTCCTCACCGTGCACGACATCGTGCACTTTGCGCGCAGCCGGAAGATTCTCTGTCAGGGCCGCGGTTCGGCCGCCAATTCCGCGGTGTGTTTCGCGCTCGGTGTCACCGAGGTCGATCCGGCGCTGATGGACCTGCTGGTCGAACGCTTCATCAGCAAGGAGCGTAACGAGCCGCCCGACATCGACGTGGATTTCGAGCACGAGCGGCGCGAGGAAGTGATCCAGTACATCTACGCCAAGTACGGTCGCGAGCGTGCCGCGCTGGCGGCCACGGTAATCTGCTATCGCGGCAAGAGCGCGGTGCGCGACGTGGGCAAGGCACTGGGCCTGCCGCTGGATCAGGTCGATCAGCTCAGCGGCCTTTTTGCCTGGTGGGATGGCAGCAGCCTGGACGAGTTGCTGCGCGAACACGGTTTCGATCCGCACAGTGCCGTGATGCGACGGGTGCTGCGGCTCACTGCCGAACTGCTCGACATGCCGCGGCACCTGTCGCAGCACGTCGGCGGTTTCGTGATCAGCGACGCGCCGCTGAGCGAGCTGGTGCCGGTGGAAAACGCGGCGATGCCTGATCGCACCATCCTGCAGTGGGACAAGGACGACCTGGACACGATGAAGCTGCTCAAGGTCGATTGCCTGGCGCTGGGCATGTTGAGCTGCGTGCGCAAATGCCTGGATCTGCTGCGCGCGCATCGCGGCCAGGACTACACGATGGCGACCCTGCCAAAGGAAGATCCCGAGACCTATCGCATGATCCAGCGTGCCGACACCATCGGCGTGTTCCAGATCGAGAGTCGGGCCCAGATGGCGATGCTGCCGCGGCACCGACCGGAAAAGTTCTACGACCTGGTGATCCAGGTGGCGATCGTGCGGCCCGGTCCGATTCAGGGCGACATGGTGCACCCGTACCTGCGCCGCCGGCGTGGCGAGGAAGCGGTCGATTATCCGTCGGAGGATCTGAAAGCCGTGTTCGAACGCACGCTGGGCGTGCCGCTGTTCCAGGAGCAGGTGATGAAGCTGGCGATCGTGGCGGCCGGCTATACGGCCGGCGAGGCCGATCAGCTGCGCCGCGCGATGGCGGCGTGGAAGCGGCACGGCGGCATGGAGCACCATCGCGAGCGGATCATGAGCGGCATGCTCGAGCGCGGCTACACCGTCGAGTTCGCGGCGCGGTTGTTCGAACAGATCAAGGGCTTCGGCAGCTACGGTTTTCCCGAGAGTCATGCGGCCAGCTTCGCCGGCATCGTCTACGCCAGCTGCTGGCTGAAATGCCATGAGCCGGCCGCGTTCGCCTGCGCCCTGCTCAACGCGCAGCCGATGGGTTTCTATGCACCGAGCCAGATCGTGCAGGATGCCCAGCGTCATGGCATCGCGGTGCGTGCGCTGGATGTGCACCACAGCGACTGGGATTGCACGCTGGAAGAGGACGCGCGGGGTCGCGGACAGCCGGCGATCCGGCTGGGACTGCGGCAGGTGCGGGGTTTCCGGCAGGATGCCGCCGAACGGCTTTCGGCGGCACGGGCCGAGCGCTATTTCATCGATGTGGTCGACCTGTGTAGCCGTACCGGTATCGATCGGCGGCAGCAGGATCTGCTGTCCGAATCCTGTGCCCTGAGCGAGCTCGCCGGGCATCGCCACCGGGCGAAATGGGCGGTGGCCGGGGTCGAGGTGCAGCTGCCGTGGTTC
>JALYXN010000570.1 GCA_030947085.1 Pseudomonadota bacterium
TAGCGTTCGGCGACGCGGTTGTAGTCCGTGCCGTAACGTTGCAGCAAGGCCTCGTAGCCTTCCAGAAACGGCGTGCCGACCAATCGACGCGAATTCCACCAGATCGCCACCAGCCCTAGCGGCCGCAGGATGCGCGCGAACTCGCGACGGGCCGCGTCTTCATCGAACCAATGAAATGCTTGCGCCACCGTCACTAGGTCGACGCTGGCACCGGCTAGCGTGGTGGCGTCCGCCACACCGTCGACAGCATCGAAACCGTCATGCCCGCTCAGCCACTGCTCGGCTGCCGCACGCATCGGCGCATTGGGTTCGACTGCGGTGACGCGAAAGTCCGCGTCGAGAAACATTTTCGAGGAGATGCCGGTGCCCGCACCGATGTCAGCCACCTGCCACGACAGATTGACTCCCTGCTCCTGCTGCAACCAGTCAATGATCGCCAGCGGATAATCAGGTCGATAGCGCACGTAGTCTCCGACCCGGTCGCTGAAACGTGCGGTCGAATCCAGCGGCGTGGTCTCGTCAACCATTGAGCATCTGCCCGCCATCCACCACCAGCGTGTGGCCGGTGATCCAGCTTGCCCAGGGCGAGGCCAGGAACAGCGCCGCGTGGGCGATCTCCTCCGGCTTGCCGAAGCGGCCGAACGGAATCTTCGCCAGCGTCCCGGCGTAGACCTCCGGTTGTTCCACCCGGCGTCGCTCCCACAAACCGTCGGCAAAGCTGATCGAACCCGGTGCGATCGCGTTGACGCGAATCCGGTGTTCGGCCAGCGCCAGCGCCTGCGAGGTGGTGTACTGGCTCAATGCTGCCTTTACCGCCGCGTAGGACGCGCCGTTGGCTCGCGGTCGAAAGGCGGCAATCGAACTGGTGTGCAAAATGCACGGCTGCGCGGACTGTTTCAGATATGGCAACGCAGCGCGCGATGTGCGCACCGCCGCCATCAGGTCTACGCTGAAACCAGCCAGCCAGGATTCGTCGTCATCGCCGAAGCCATAGCCACTGGCATTGTTGATCAGCACGTCGATGCCACCCAGCGCGGAAGCGGCATCGACCACATACGTTTCGATGGCTTTGGCATCGGCCAGATCACAACGTTGCGCATGGACGACCGCGCCGAACGCCGCCATCGCCTTGCGCGTTTCATCCAGCGCTGCCTGCCCCCGCGCACAAATCGACACCGCGGCACCGGCCTCGGCGAATCCCAGCGCGATGCTGCGCCCGATACCGCGACTGCCACCGGCCACGACAACGCGGACGCCCTGGAAATCGAACGGAACAGCGGGCTGTCCGATCGCCATCAGCGCTGCCTCAATGCCAATCCCAGTGCCCGAAGACCATTCCAAACACCAGCACGGTGATGAACATGAAGATCGCCATAACGCTCAGGATCAGCTGCGAATAGCCCAGCACCAGACCGGCCACGGCCATGCCGTCACCTTCCGCTCGATGGTCGATGTGGCTGCGACGAATCTCGCTGCGGGCCAGATGGCCGCAAACGATGGCGACAACGGCACCGATGAACGGCAACAGGGTCCAGCCCAGAATGCCGAAGACGAGGCTGACGACCGCCAGTGGACTGGTGGTCGGCGCGGGACGGGATAACGGTTGATCGCTCATGAGGTCGCTCGCTCAGGTCGAGTTTGGAACAATACCGTCTTGCGTCGGCGTCGGCCACGGGCAGTGAGTTGCCCGTGGCCGATCTGGGTGCCCTAGAAGTCGAACTTGATGCCCTGGGCCAGCGGCAGCGAATCGGAGTAGTTGATGGTGTTGGTCTGGCGACGCATATAGACCTTCCACGCATCCGAACCGGACTCGCGGCCACCACCGGTGTCCTTCTCGCCACCGAACGCGCCACCGATCTCGGCGCCCGAGGTACCGATGTTGACGTTGGAAATGCCGCAATCGGAACCGGCCGCGGACAGGTACTTCTCGGCCGACTTCAGGCTTTCAGTGAAGATCGCCGAGGACAAACCCTGCGGTACGCCGTTTTGCAGCTCAATCGCCTCGTCCAGGGTCTTGAACTTCATCACGTAGAGGATCGGCGCGAAGGTTTCCGTCTGCACCACGTCGTCCGAGTTCTTC
>JALYXN010000577.1 GCA_030947085.1 Pseudomonadota bacterium
CGCACACCCATGTCGGGAACCACGCGGGCATCCTTCTTCTCCAGCGCCACGCGGACCTTGATGGTGGCCTTGCCGCGATCGGCGGTGGGCACGATGGCGATGACATGCGCGGGGATGGTCCAGTCCGGATACGCGTCGAGCACGGCTTCGGCCGACATGCCGGGTTTGACCCGACCGATATAGGCCTCGTTGACGTCCACATCGACTTCCAGCGAATTCATGTCGACGATGGTGCCGACGCCGGTGCGGGTGAAACCGCCACCGGCGGACAACGGCGAGATGATCTCCCCGACCTGCGCGTCCTTGGTGGTGACGACGCCGCTGAAGGGCGCGCGTACCACGCAGTAGTCGTAATTCACCTGCGCCACGTCGGCCTGCGCCATCGCGGATTTTGCCTGCTGTACTTGTGCGTTGAGTTGGGCGCGGAGACTTTTCACCTGGGTCTGCGCCTGCTCGGCACTCTGTTTCGATACCAGCCCGCGGCCGACCAGGGACTGCAGCCGCGTGGCGTCGTGCACACCCTGCGCCAGCTGCACCTGATACTGCGCCACCTGCGCGTGGGCTGAGTCCGCCTGTGCCCTTGCCGCCGCCAGGTTGGCCTTATAGCCGCTGTCGTCCAACCGCGCCAGCACCTGGCCCTTGGTCACCCGATCACCTTCCTCGATCAGGACCGCGGTGAGCGTGCCGGTAATCTGCGCCGAGACGGTCGCCTGACGACGCGCGGTGACATAACCGGTGGCCTGCAGCACCGCCCCGGCCTCGCTGTTGGCACTGGGCACGAGGGCGACGGCGGTCTGCACGGTGATGGCCCGATGACCCAGCCAGAACCAGCCAGCGCCCGCCAGCACCATCATCAATAACAGTACGGCGACGATGATCCATGGCCAGCGGACGGCACCACGGCCATGGTCCTCGCGCTGGTGGCGCTCGATGCGCAGTTCCTTCAGCAGTTCGGTGTTGTCCACGCTTGCTCCCCGTCCGGCGTCACCGGATGCCATGCATGCAAGATTGGTCGATCGACATCGCTTTGGTCAGAGTGCAGCATCAGTCATCTTTGGTGACAGCTGTCATCCCTCTCCCGGCATAATTTACCCCGGATCTCTCCAGGCTGCAGACCATGAATACCATCTTTCCTCCTCCCATTGCCTCCAGCCTGCCGATCATCGGCAGCGACCAGCGTTTCCCGATTCGCCGCGTGTTCTGCATCGGGCGGAACTACGCCGAGCATGCACGCGAGATGGGCGGCACGGTGGACACGGCGTCACCGATGTTCTTTTGCAAACCGGCCGATGCGGTGGTCAGCGACGGCGCCGACGTGCGCTACCCGCCGGTCACCAACGACCTTCATCACGAGGTGGAGATGGTGGTGGCACTGGGCGCGGGCGGACGCGATATTGATGTGGAGTCGGCGGCTGATCTGGTTTGGGGCTATGGCGTGGGGCTGGACCTCACCCGGCGCGACCTGCAGGCGATCGCCAAGGCCAAGGGTCATCCGTGGGACGTGGCCAAGGGCTTCGACGATTCCGCGCCGGTATCGGCAATGCGACCGGCCCGCAATGCGATCGTCAATGGCGACACGGTGTTGCGCCTGACCGTCAACGGCGAGCTGCGCCAGCAGACCACGCTGAGCGAGATGGTGCACGATGTGCCGCAGATCATCGCCGCGCTGTCGTGTCTGTTCGAGCTGAAAACGGGCGACCTGATCTTTACCGGCACGCCTGCCGGGGTGGCCGCATTGCAACGCGGTGATCGCTTCCATGCGGAGCTGGTCGGCGTGGCGGCACTGGAAAGCCGCATCGTCTGAAAAAGCGTGCCCGTACTTCTGAACTCGCATCGCCTGCGCTAAAGTCGGCGCGGGTCGTCCGGCCTTCCGAGGGATCTGAAACCATGGGCATGATCAGCGAATTCAAGGCTTTTGCCATGCGTGGCAATGTGATCGATCTGGCCGTCGGCGTGGTGATCGGCGCCGCCTTCGGCAAGATCGTCACCTCGTTGGTGAACGACATCATCATGCCGCCCATCGGCATGCTTACCGGTGGCGTCGACTTCGCCAACCTGCGGTGGGTACTCAAGCCTGCCGACAACACCAACCCGGCACACAGGATCCCCGCGGTGGCGGTGCAGTACGGCGCCTTCATCAACACCCTGATCCAGTTCATCATCATCGCGTTTGCCATCTTCCTGCTGGTCAAGGCGATCAACCGCCTCAGCCGCAAGCAAGAAGCGGCCCCGGCGGTTCCGTCCGCTGATGTGGTGTTGCTGACCGAGATACGCGACCTGCTGAAGACCAAGCCGTAGCGATCTGGAAATGTAGGAGCGAATTTATTCGCGATGCTCCTGCTCTGATGCCACAACGAAGAGCATCGCGGCTGAAGCCGCTCCTACAGTTCGGCCACGACCTAGCATGACTTATGGCCTAAGCGGTGGGATGCGGGCGCGCCATAATCAGCGTTTCCCCAACCGGAGTTTCCGATGCGTCGTCTTTCCCTCACCCTGCTGGCCGCCAGCCTGCTTGCCAGTGGCATCGCCAGCGCTGCCACGACGATTCCCGCTGCCGCCGTCAAGACGGCCGAACATCTGCG
>JALYXN010000584.1 GCA_030947085.1 Pseudomonadota bacterium
CAAGAACGACGTGGCGATCGAACTGGCCGCTAACATGCTCACCCATCTGCCGCCCGCTCGCGGCATCGGTCGAGTGATGCGATTGGGTGCCAACCCGAGTGCAGCGAGGCACAGCCGAGAATCAGCGGAAAATATGTCGACGATGCAATTTTTCGATGTCGTCGTCAAAAACGGTGGGCCTGGTGCACCTTCGGAAGGCAAGCCAGAAGCGTCTTGCCAAACCCGTTCCCCTCACTGATGGAAGCTATGCATCTGGCGCGAGCCGCGTTTCCCGGCACGGTGATACGCATCGGCAGCACGGAAATGGTCTTCCTCAACACTTCCCGAAACGCCGCGCGGAATCAGTGGGACATTCGCGAAAGTTCTTGCGAACAGGCGATTTACATGCGTGGACGTATGGACGTCTGGACGTCTTTATTCGTGAAGTTTAGTCCGATTTGCTTGACCGCTTCCATCCATGGATGTTAAATCTGTGTAATGCAGCGTGCTTTATGGGGCAGCTGCTTCGCACTTCATCTCAGCCTTATCTCGACGTCGCTCGGCGCCGCTCATCACATCTAGTCTGGAGCTTTTGCATGTCGGCAAGCCGCAAATTATTAACCCCTACCGCCCTGGCCGTCGCTCTGACTTTGGCCCTTTCACTCCCCGCACTGGCGCAGGACGCCACCAGTCAAACGACCGGCAAGAAAGCGGTCAGTCTGCAGACGATCGTCGTCACGGGCACGCATAGTTTCGATCGCACCGAGGCTAGCTCGCTGTCACCTATCGACGTGCTGACACCTCAAGATCTGGTGGGCACCGGCGCAACCAACCTGGCGTCTGCGCTGCGCACGCTGCTGCCCTCATTCAACTTTCCGCAACCGTCGGTGAACGACGCCACCGATGCCATCCAGCCAGCGCAGCTGCGCGGCCTCGCGCCAGACCAGACACTGGTGCTGATCAACGGCAAACGGCAACACACCACCGCCATCGTCAACGTCAACGGTTCGATCGGTCGCGGTTCCTCGCCGGTCGACCTCAACGCCATTCCGGTGAATGCGATCGACCACATTGAAGTGCTGCGTGACGGTGCCGCCGCCCAATACGGTTCGGACGCGATCGCCGGTGTGATCAATATCATCCTCAAGGGCGGCAGTCAGCACGGATCGGCCAACGTCACCGGCGGCCAGTTCAGCAAAGGCGACGGCAGCACCTGGCAGGGCGGTGTGGATGGCGGCTTCGCCCTGGGCAAAAAGGGCTGGGTACATCTGAGCTTCAACGCCATGCATCAGGACCCGACCAACCGCGCCGGTCCCGACAACCGCTACCCGGGCGACCCGACCTTCGGTCAAGTCACCTTCCACTACGGGTTGCCGGTGATCAAGACCAAGCAGGGCGCGATCAACCTGCAATATGATCTGACGCCGAACGCACAAATTTATGCTTTCAGCCTGTTCAACAAGCGGGATGTCAGCGCCGGCGGCTTCTTTCGCTCGCTGTCCAGCTATTCCGGGCGCAACCCGGACGCCGTGGCGACCTACCCGAACGGCTTCCTGCCCACCGAGAACAGCGCCATTCGAGACGACTCCGAGGTGGTGGGCGTGCGCGGCAAGGTGGCTGGGTGGAACTATGATCTCAGTGCCAACACCGGTGGCAATCACTGGAAGCTCAATACCAGCGATACGTACAATTATTCACTGGGGAGCGCCTCGCCCACCGGCTTCTATATCGGCACCTTGAGCAATCGGCAAAACCTGTTGAATGCCGACTTCAGCAAGGAGTTTACGCCAGGTATGCTGGAAAACCCGCTGACGGTGGCCTGGGGTCTGGAGTATCGCCACGAAAATTTCGAAATAAAGCATGGTGACTCAGCCTCGTTTGCCGGTGCCGGTGCCCAGGTGTTTCCCGGTTACCAGCCAGGCGATGCCGGTTCGCATTCGCGCAACAGCCACGCGATCTATGTCGATCTGGAAACTGACCTGACCAACAAGTTGTCCGCCGGACTGGCGGTCCGCAACGAGCACTACAGCGACTTTGGCGCAACCACCTCGGCCAAGCTTTCCGGCCGCTACGCGTTCAACGACACGGTGGCACTGCGCGGTACGGTGTCCAACGGCTTTCGCGCGCCGTCGTTACAGCAGGAGTATTACTCGAGCACGGCGATCAACTTCGTCGCCGATGGTAGCGGCAACCTGATTCCGTACACGATTCGTACCTTCCCGGTCGGCAATGCCGCCGCGCAGGCGCTGGGTGCACAGGCGTTGAAGGCGGAGAAATCACGCAATTTCAGCCTCGGTCTGGTGCTCACTCCCGCCAGTGGCCTGTACACCACGCTTGATCTCTACCAGATCGACATCGACCATCGGATCGTGCTTAGCGGCAATCTGGTCGGCACGCCGGTGCAGGATTACCTGACCTCGGTCGGCATTCCGTTCGTCAGCGGTGGGCGCTTCTTCACCAACGCGGTCGATACGCGTACCCGCGGTGTCGACCTGATCAGCACCTATCCGATGGAACTGCAGAACTCGTCGCTGAAGTTCACCGGCGGCCTGAATTACAACAAGACCGACATCCGTTCGATCGCGGCCAATCCATCCCAGCTGGGACTGGCCGGTCTGACGTTGCCGATCATCGACCGCGCCGAACAGGGCCGCATTACCAAGGGTAGCCCGCGCACCAAGGCCTTTCTGGCCACCGACTGGCAGGTGAGCAACTGGAATTTTCATGGTCAGGTCACCCGCTATGGGCAGTTCACCGCACTGGGAAACACGGCCAGCAGCGACCAGACCTACGGCGCAGGCTTCGTGCTCGATGCCTCGGTCAACTACAACGTGAACAACTGGACCTTTACCCTCGGTGGCAACGACATCAACGACGCCTATCCGGACAAGAGCAGCAGTGCCAACAACTACCACGGCATCCTTCCCTATAGCAGCTCCTCGCCGTTCGGTTTCAGCGGCGCTTACTATTACGGGACCGTTGCCTACCACTGGTAAGCGAATCAGGACGCAACACGATCGCGCACGGGGCCGTCCGCATCAGGGCATTCTCGTGCGCCAGGCGCATCCCGCGTCGGCATGAAATCTCCTCTTCGCCATCCCCCATTTTCCGTATTTACCGAGTGACCATCATGCGCAACGCATTCTCTGCCTGGACGGCGATCGCCATCCTCGCCGCGGCGCCAGCGGCGTGGGCAACCCAACCGCCGGCCCAGCACAGCATCCCCAAGCAGGCGCTCGACGCTACCGCCGCACCCACCACCACAGCTGCGCTGGCCAACGCCAAACCGGTCACTGCAAAACACGCGATGGTGGTTTCCGCGCAACACCTGGCCACCGGGATTGGCGTGGACATTCTTAGGCAGGGAGGCAATGCAGTGGATGCCGCCGTGGGCGTGGGCTACGCGCTGTCGGTGGTGCATCCGTGCTGCGGCAATATTGGCGGCGGCGGCTTCATGGTGGTGCACCTGGCGGGCGGCAAGAACCTATTCCTCGACTTTCGCGAGAAGGCGCCGCTGAAAGCCAGTCCCACCATGTACCAGGATGCCAAGGGCAACGTGGTCCCAGGCAGGAGCACCGGTACGTATCTTGGGGTGGGCGTGCCCGGCACCGTGATGGGCATGAATGCCGCGCTGAAGAAGTACGGCAGCATGAGTCTTTCGCAGGTCATCTCGCCGGCGATCAAGCTGGCCCGCGACGGTTTCTTGCTGCAGCAGGGCGACGTCAATATCCTCAACGAACGGGTCAAGGACTTCGCCAAATACCCCAACGTGGCGGCGACCTTCCTCAACCACGGCAAGCCTTACGTGGTAGGTGATCGTCTGCGCCAGCCGCAGCTGGCACACACACTGGCGTTGATCGACAAAGACGGGACGCGCGCGTTCTATCAGGGCAGCATCGCGCG
Source organism: Pseudomonadota bacterium (assembly GCA_030947085.1). Classification (GTDB taxonomy): domain Bacteria; phylum Pseudomonadota; class Gammaproteobacteria; order Xanthomonadales; family Rhodanobacteraceae; genus Rhodanobacter. The sequence goes on from JALYXN010000584.1 coordinate 3,883, forward strand.
CAAAGTGGTCAAGGCCAGTGAGGCGAATGGCGGCATCCTGTCGATGAAAGACTTCGCCGACTATTCGGTCGTGTGGGGTTCGCCGCTGAGCTGCGGCTATCACGGCTACACCATCGTCTCCGCCCCGCCGCCCAGCTCCGGTGGCACCACCATCTGCGAGATCCTGCAAATCCTCAAGCCGTACCCGCTGGCCCGGTGGGGTTATGGCTCGGTCAAGAGCGTGCACCACGTGGTCGAGGCCGAACGGCGCGCCTTCGCTGACCGCAACACTTACCTCGGCGACCCGGCCTTCGTGCACAATCCGATCGACGAGTTGTTGTCGCCGGAACATGTGGCGAAAATGCGCGCCACCATCAACCCGGACAAGGCCACGCGGTCGTCCGAAATCAAGGGCAGCCTCGGACCGGTCGAAGGCACCAATACCACCCATTACTCGGTGGTCGACGACCACGGCAATGCCGTCGCGGTGACTTACACCATCAACTACCTGTTCGGTGTCGGCCAGATCGCCGGCGATACCGGCTTTTTCCTCAATAACGAGATGGACGATTTCACCTCCAAGCCCGGCGTGCCCAACACGTTCGGCCTAGTGCAAGGCAAGATCAACCAGATCGAGCCGGGCAAGCGTCCGCTCAGCTCGATGTCGCCCACCATCGTGCTGCGTGATGGCAAGTTGTTCATGGTGACCGGCAGCCCGGGCGGCTCCACCATCATATCAACCACGCTGGAAAGCTTCCTCAACGTGGCCGAATTCGGCATGAACATGCAGCAGGCAGTGGATGCGCCGCGCCTGCACGAGCAGTGGTTGCCCGATCAGGTCTTCGCCGAACCCGGCTTGCTGACGCCAGCGGCGCAGCACACGCTGGAAGGCATGGGCCACCACTTCAAGGCGGTCAAGTCGTGGGGTGCGGACGAGGCGATCCTGGTCAATCCGAAAACCCATCTGCTCGATGGCGCCAACGATCGGCGTCGCCCCGCGGGACTGGCCGCCGGTTACTGAGTTGCGACAGTACGTCAGTCGGGGCGAGCCTCGACGGCGTGCCTTTTGCCCGATACCTGCGAGCAAAACCGGTCCCGGACATCGGCTTTCGGCAGAGAAAAAGCTGCTTGGCTAACGCGCCAGGATGTCGCTATGTGACCGTGGTCACTCAGGCTGACCTGGCCGTTCTGCACCGGGCAATGCGCGCCGGTGAGGAATAGCGCTTCCTCAAGCCTAGAGGCCTGATTTTCCGTCATTCCCGCGCACGCAGGAATCCAGTGACTTCGACCGTCGGCGGGACATCGAAGCCGCTGTATCCCGCTTGACCCGCTTCGCTGTTGTAAAGCGCCTCGCGGGATGACGAGGAGAAGTTCATGCCCTTCGTGCCGGCGAGCAGATCAGTGACCGTGTTGCTGTCACGGTTGGCATCGCCTCGATGTGATTGCGCGCATCGAGGCGACCATGACATAGAGCTAGTTACCGTCGTCGGTGAGT
>JALYXN010000606.1 GCA_030947085.1 Pseudomonadota bacterium
ACCAGCCAACCGCTGAGGTCGTAACCCACATTGTTGTAACCACTGCGCGACATGCCGCCGTGGAAGCCGAGATTCTGCGCCCAGCCACCGGCTTTGGGCGCATCCAGCAGGGTGTCGAATCGATCGGACAGCGCGCGCGTACCGGCGTCGATCGCCTCGAACGTCATCGCGGCGCTGGCCGCGTGCAACTGGCCGGACAGGCTCTCGAGCGAACGCTGAGTTGCCGCCAACGTACTGGCGTGCTGCAGGCTGCCCGCGCCCTGAATGAAGTCACTCCCGACTTGCGTCGTGGATGTCGAACCGGTTTGCGTCAGCTGGGTATTGATCTGCCCGAACGCACCATCGACCCGTTGCGCAGCACCGTAGGAGGCTGCGGTGTAACTCATGCCTTGCACGGCCGTGGCCTGTACCTGGGTCACGTTCAGCCATGCATTGCTGGCGTCGTAATGAAGCGATGCATCGAGCAACACGACATTGTCGGCCTTGTTCAACCCGCTGAACGTGCCACTGAGCCCGCCCCCGGCGGTTACGACATCCGTGTGCGAGCTGGCGACATAGCCGCTCTCGATGCCGGTGACATACAGATCGCCACCGTTGAGGCTGGCGGCTCCCGTCACCCGCAAGGCCGACCCCAGCGACAATGCCAGTCGACCAGCGCCCTGCTGGACGTAGTTGCCCGACACGGTGACGTCGCCGCCGCCGACACCGAGCACGCCGTCATTGACGATATTTCCAGCCACCGAAGGCGTCCGATTCAAGGTTCCGTTGACGCCGATAGTGACGTTGGACGCCAGCGATTTGGCCGAAAGCGTGCCGCCCTGGACTTGGGTGGCGCCGGTGTAGCTGGCGTCCTCGCTCAGTACCAGCGAGCCCGTGCCCTGCTTGATCAGGCCACCTGCACCGGAAATCGGGTTGTTCCAGCGGGAGTTACCGCTGAAGTTGACGGTGACGTTACCCCAGTCGAATTTGGCCGGCCCGTTCACGGCCTTGCCGACGTCGAGCTCGCCGTAACCGAATACCGCATCCGGTCCAGGGGCGCCCAGATCATCGGCGGTGCCCAGCAGGGTCTGCCTCACCAGGTCATTGTCGAAATAAGGGTAAGCCTCCCATACCAGGGCCGCGGCCCCGGACACCAGCGGCGCCGCGAACGAGGTGCCTTGAACGATGTAATAGCCGTTGTCCTTGCTGCTAGTGGAATCCTTGTCACTGACCTTCACGTTGCCGGGTGCAGCCAGGCAATAATTCATCGCCTTGCCGCAGGCGTTGGAGTAATTCGCCAATTGATCCGGGTGATTGCTGTCCACCGCGACCGCCACCAGCCAGCCCTTTTCCAACTGCGGGGCGAGGCTGGGCAGCGCGGCGATGTCACTCGGGTTGGCACCGGATGCGTTGCCGGCGGCGAATACCACCAAGCCGCCGTGCTGCAGTACGAACGGCGTGTAGGCATCGGCGAAGGCGGTGTTGATGGATGCGTTGGTGGTATCCCAGTAGATGCCACCCCAGGAATTATTCATCACGGTGACACCCGCGTCGATCATGGCCGGATTGAGGGTCTGCGCGAAGAATTTTGCGTCATCGGCGGTGACTGCGTTGCCCTGGCCGGAGCCGTCATCCACCGGCGCCTTGTCGCTGATGATGCGCGCCGACACCAGACTCGCGCCGGGCGCGATGCCCCCGGCAAACCCGCCATAAGGCTTGCCCGCCGCCAGTTCCGAAATCCATGTGCCATGACCAACGACGTCGTCGATAGCCGTGTTGTTGCTGGCCGGGTCGACATAGATGAGTTCCTTCTGGACCCGACCGACCAGACTTGGATGATTGCGCATGATCCCGCTGTCGATCACGCCGATGGTGACCCCGGCCCCGGAGTAGCCCAGATCGTGGGCGTGATAGGTATGGGTGATCGCCAGCTGGGCATCGACCGGCGGAGCAGGTGGCGGCGCCGGTGGCGGTTTACTCGGCGGAATGTTGCTCGCCGGCGGGACGTTCGGCCTTATCCCGCTACCCCCACCGCCGCCACACGCGCTCAAGCCGAGTGTCATCGCCACCAGCAGCGCCAGCTCGCGCCGCCGCAAAACCGAAACATTGCCTGTCTTCATGGAAAACCCCGTTGCGTCCACCCACTCCCTGTTTGCCGCCCTGTCGCCATGGGCGGCTACCCTTTTCAGCATCTTCGCACAACAAAAATCCAATGAAACCTGGCACGATCCGCACGGCAGCAACAAAAGCAGTAAATTTGCCCGTAGCCATGGCGGACTGCGATAATTGGTCGGTTATCTGTCAGGCGTTTGCGCCTCTCACGTCTTAATCTGGAGTTACCCATGTCGGATGTCAGCGTCGTCATCGCCGGTTCCAAGCGCACTGCGATCGGATCCTTTCTTGGCCAGTACACCGGCGTCCCCACCACGACCCTTGGCGCGACCGCCATTCGTGCGGCGCTGGAGCAGTCCGGCGTCGCCCCGGCGGATGTCAGCGAACTGATCATGGGCTGCGTGCTGCCCGCCAATCTGGGTCAGGCACCGGCGCGTCAAGCGTCCCTGGGCGCGGATCTGCCGACCAGCGTCGGCTGCACCACGATCAACAAGGTCTGTGGCTCGGGCATGAAAGCCATCATGTTGGGGCACGACCTGA
>JALYXN010000614.1 GCA_030947085.1 Pseudomonadota bacterium
CGCAGATAATACAGCTTGGCGCCGCGGACCTTGCCCTTGCGCTTCACAGTCAGCGAATCGATGATCGGGCTGTGCGCCTGGAACACGCGCTCAACACCGGTGCCATGCGAAATCTTGCGCACGGTGAACGCCGAGTGCAAACCGCGGCTGCGCTTGGCAATGACGATACCCTCGAATGCCTGCAGGCGCTCGCGATTGCCTTCTTTCACCTTGACGTTGACGACCACGGTGTCGCCCGGGGTGAATTCCGGAAGCTGGCGGGTGATCTGCTCGGACTCAAACTGTTCAATGATCTTGTTCATGGCGCACCTGTCGGTTCACTTACATCGATTTCAATCTAGGGCTGCGGCGATTGCTCGACCGCATCGTCTTGCCGCGGCAGCCCTGCACGAGCATGTTCACGGCGGAATTCATTCAGCAAGTCCCGGGATTCAACATCCAGGCCACGCTGTGACAACAAGTCCGGGCGGCGCAACCAGGTTCGTCCCAACGCTTGCTTCAGGCGCCAGCGGGCAATCGCCGCATGGTCACCGGACAGCAACACCGCCGGTACATCACCCAGTGCATCGCGCACCGGTTTCGCATAGTGGGGACAATCCAGCAGGCCATCCGAAAATGAATCCTGCTCCGCCGACTTCGCGTCGTTCAACGCGCCATCCTGCAATCGCCCTACCGCATCGATGATGACTGCGGCAGCGAGCTCACCGCCGGACAGCACATAATCGCCGATGGAAAGCTCCTCGTCGACCTCGTGCGCCAGCAGACGCTCATCCACACCTTCGTATCGCCCGCAAAGCAGGGCAATGCGCGGCAATTTCGCCAACGCCTCGACTCTGCCCTGCGTCAGCCGCGATCCCTGCGGACTGAGATAAATTACGTGCGCCGGCTCTGGCGCGGCGTTACGCATGGCCCCGAGGGTTGCGCGCAACGGTTCAATCATCATCACCATGCCCGGACCGCCGCCGTAGGAGCCACTATCCACGGTGCGATGCCGACCGGTGCTGTAATCGCGCGGATTCCAGGCTTCCACCTGCAGCAACTCGCGTTGCTGAGCGCGTCCTACGACACCGACGGCGGCACACTGACGCACAAAGTCGGGAAACAAGCTGACGACATCGATGCGCATGATCGGAGAATCCTCAAGTGCCGCGGCCAGGCGACGTCAGAATTCCGGATCCCAGTCCACCACCATGCGTCCTGCGGACAAATCCACCGAACGCACATACGAACCCTGGACAAAGGGAACCAGCCGTTCACGGGCTCCGTCCCTCACTACCACGACGTCATTGGCACCGGTGGCGAACAGGTGACTGATCCGCCCCAGATTCACATCTTCCGTGGTGACGACCTCAAGACCTTCGAGGTCGACCCAGTAGTACTCATTCTCGGGAAGCAGCGGCAACAGCTCCCGGGCGACATAGATGTCGGTACCGATCAGCGCTGCCGCCTTTTCCCTGTCATCTACGCCAGGCAGTTGGGCCACCATGCCCTTGCCCTGCGTGCGACCTTTCGCTCCGCTGATCTCCGTTTCCTGACCAGGCGCTGCACTGAGCAGCCATGGCTGGTAGTCGAAGATTCGCATGCGCGGATCGGCCCAGGATTCAATCTTGAGCCAGCCCTGCACGCCGTACAGCCCGACGATGCGTCCCATCGGAACGCGTCGACTGGCCGGCGTCATACTCAGGCGGCAGCCGTCTGCAGCTTGCCGGCTTCCTTGACCAAAGCGGCGACCTTGTCACTCATCTGAGCGCCCTTGCCAATCCATTCCTGGACGCGCACGACGTTCAACTCAAGGCGCTTGTCCTTGCCCGACGCCACCGGGTTGTAATAACCGACGCTCTCGATGTTGCGGCCGTCGCGCTTGCTGCGCTGATAGGTCACGACAACGTGGTAGAACGGACGGCCCTTGGCGCCACCGCGCGAAAGACGAATCTTGACCATGGTAAAACTCCAGAATTGCCGCATATGCGGCAGGCACACGAGAGTCGTGCGCAGTAAACGGAACATTTTAGCGGTTTTTCGCGAAAATGGAAGGGGCTTTAGAGCAGGAGTGAGTGGAGAGG
>JALYXN010000621.1 GCA_030947085.1 Pseudomonadota bacterium
CCAGATCATCATCGGCACCTACGATGGCGTCTACCGATACGACCCCATTACGCGTGTGCTCGATCACGCGAGCCATGTCGCGAATGACCCAAACAGCCTGGGTAGCGATACGGTGCGGCAGATTGCACACCTTGGAAGTCAGTGGTGGTACAGCACCACCGGCGGTATCAGCGTGGCCGATGGCGAGCCGTTACCACCGAGCTTCGAAAACCTGCATCACCGCGCCGAGGATCCCGGCAGCCTTCCGCAGGAGTACGTCGGCTCGATCACCCGCGACGCGAAATCACGCATATGGGTCAGTACCTTCGGTGGCCTGGCCGAACTGGAGCAGCACGATGCGGGCACGCCGTACCGCTTCCACACCATCGGCCTGGCCGAGGGGCTCAGTAGCGACAAGGTCAATGCAACGCTGTTTGATGACCATGACCAGATCTGGGCCAGCCTCTCCAATGGCATCGCCAGAATCGACCCCGATACTCTGGCCGTCCACAATCTCGGCACGCGCGACGGCCTGCATGTCTCCAGCTATGTCAGCGTGGCGGCTGCGCGCGCTCCCGGCGGCGAATTGCTGTTTGGCGGCTTGGGCGGGCTGACGGTCATCCGGCCCGACTGGACACCAACGGCCGCACCTGTAGCACGGCTGGCCGTAACGCAGGCCGTCGTGGGCGGCGTAGCGGTGCCTTTCGGCAGCCTGCCGCACGACGCTGGGGCCCTCCATCTGGATCAACACAACCACACTCTGCGCCTGGATTTTGCCCTGCTCGATTACCAGGCGCCGATGGAAACCTCCTACAGCTATCTCATGGAGGGGCTGGACGAGGAATGGAACATGATCCCCAAGGGCAGTCTGCCCAGCGCCATCTACACCAACCTTCCCCACGGCGACTATCGGCTGCGCCTTCGCGCCGAAACGCACGGCATGCATCCGCGTCGGATCGAGAACAGCGTCGGCATCAACGTCAAACCTTTATGGCACGAAACGCTGATCAGCCGACTGGCCGCGATCTTGTTGCTGGTGGGTGTGGTCGCCCTGCTCATCCATCTGCGCACGATCTATCTGCGGCGCCAGGCGGCCCAGTTGCAGCAGCAGATCAACGAACACACACGCGACCTGCTCGCCGCCAACCAGCGCCTGGACGAACTGGCCAGCACCGACGGGCTGACCGGCGTCTACAACCGGCGGCGCTTTCTGGAACTGGTCCGCGCAGAACATGAAAGGTCGCACGAACGCTCGCTGTGCATCGCGCTGTTTGATCTCGATCGGTTCAAGCTGATCAACGACACCCATGGACATCTGGCAGGCGATGCCGTGATTCGCGCGGCTATCGATGTGATCAAGCAACATTGCCGGCAGGCCGATCTGATCGGGCGATACGGGGGTGAGGAGTTCGTGCTGTGCCTGCCCGATACCCGCCAGGCCCAGGCCGAAGAGATTACCCAGCGAATCTGCACGGCACTGGCCAACGAGAAGGTGCATTACGAAGACCGCGTGATATCCGTCACGGTCAGCGTCGGCGTGGCAGCGTTGCGCGCGAACGACTCGATAGAACAGTGGCTTTCACGCGCCGACCAGGCCTTGTACGAGGCGAAGCGCAGCGGTCGCAACCGCTCCGTCGCGGCCGTGTGAGTCATGCCGGATCCACCGGCGGCAGTTCGGTGGTCGCCTCTTCGGCACAGTGGCACCACAACCAGTAAAGGTGTGGAGAGCACCCCGTGCCACGCTTTAGCACCGTCGGCGGTGCCCAGCGATATGCCGCGGAGACTGGTCGAACCGGTCAGGCTGGCGGAGGTCGGTCAGCACGCTCAACGGGCTGGGGGCCTCCTCGGCGCTTTGCAGGTGCACGGTGACCTGCTCCAACTCAGGGTTGTACATTCGTATCGGTACCGGTTCCGCTGGCGTTGGCGCTGGCATCGGTCAGGGTCTGGCCGAGATGCGACGCCGCGCTGACTCCTGTCGCCTGGGCTCAGCCCGTCAACGTAGCCGTGGTACAGGCACGTGGTGCGGGCAGCAATCAGCGCCGACGCAGGTTTTTGGCTACAGGCGAAGCCTTTTCGCCGAGGTTGTACTCGCTTTGCCAGGAATGCCCCGACTTCTGCTCGATGTAGTCCCGGATCAGCTGCCGCACCACCTGCGACGGCGT
>JALYXN010000002.1 GCA_030947085.1 Pseudomonadota bacterium
TACGAGACCCCCGCATTCATCTGCTCGTAGTTGTAGCGGTAGTCGATGTCGATCGGGTTGGCCCAGGTCCTTCCACTGCCGAGTGCGACCATCGCCAAGGCCGGCGGTGCCGACAGCGTCGATGCGACAAGCACCAGCAGTGCCGCCCACCGCCGTCGTCGTCGCGCCGACAGGAATACGTTCGGGCAAGAAGGGCTTAACGCCATGCGCGCAGAATGCACCGCGATCGCAACCGATACAAGATGAGTTGGCGGGACGGCTGAAGCGGCTCAGTAGATCTCGCCGACGCAGCAGCGCAGGCTGCCCCCGGCTTTCTCGATCTCGCCCAAATCCACAACCCCGAGCGCAAAGCCGTAGCCCGACAAGGTCTCGATCTGCTCGCGGGTCAATGCCGCGCCGGCCCGGGCGCTCATCCAGACGCGTCCGTCGGAGAGCGTGATCGCATTGGCGGCGAACGCCTGCTTCTGCTCCACCGTCAGCCACACCGCGCGCTCACCGTATGCGGCGCTGATCGCGCGCGCGACCGCCGGATCACGAAAACCGTCCGCCGCGATGATGACGGCGCGGCTGGCGAGCAGCGCAAGCACCACGTTGGTGTGATATTCGAATTCCGCCAGTTCAAAGCAGAACGTCAGCCGCAGGTCGAAGGCCCGGTGCATCGCCTTGGCGCCCGCCATGTCGCAGCGTTCGCTGAGGCCGCAATAGCCGACACCGCGAGCGCGGTCGATGATCAGTGAGCCGGTGAGTTCGGCGACCAGGCCCTCGCAGCCGGAGAGATCGATTTCCTCGTAGCCCAGCACGTCCCCGAAGAAATCGCGGATGTCGGTTCGCTCGGCCTCGCGCTGGCGCACGGCGTGGCGCATGCGTCCCACGATCAGCCGGCCGGGCGCGGTCGCAAACACGTTGTTCGGAAACACCGCGTCCGGCGTGGCTGCATCGCCGGGAAAGGTGATCACCGGGCAGTCCTGGCGCAAGGCCTGCGCCAGCGCGCCGTGCTGCACCAGCGCCCTGGCTGCGTCCACCACCCGATCCATATCCATATAGCGGTTGTCACGGGCTGACTCCGCCGCCAGTGAAAACGCCGTTGGCGCCACCAGATAAGCCGCCCGCGCCATGCCGGACGCGTGGGGCAGCGGTGCCAGTTCGGCGTAGGCGGCGAGAAAATCGCTGGGTGAGGTCGTGATCATGCGGTAATTCTTGTCGCCGGGAACGGCCTTGGTGGCATTCAGATAACCTGCTTGATGGGTGGCGTCGATGCCACGTCTTCCACGTGCAATTGCTGGCGTCGGCGCAGGCTGGGAAACATCGCCATCCACAGGCCGACCACCACCAGCGTGCCGATGCCGCCAATGGCGGTGGCGCCCACCGCGCCTACCCATGCCGCCAGCATGCCGGATTCGAACTCGCCGAGCTGGTTGGACGTATTGATGAAGATCGCATTGACCGCGCTGACGCGACCGCGCATGTCGTCGGGGGTATCCAGTTGCACCAGCGCGCCGCGGATCACCATGCTGACCATGTCGAAGGCACCCAGCGCGAACAGCGCGATCAGCGACAGCCACAACGTGGTCGAAACGGCAAACACCAGCGTGGCGACGCCGAAACCTGCCACCGACGCAAACATGATCGCACCGACCCGGCGCTGCATGTCATGCCGCGCCAGCCAAACCGACATCAGCAGCGCCCCGACGGCGGGCGCCGCGCGCAGCAAGCCCAGTCCCCACGGGCCGGTATGCAGAATGTCCTTGGCGAAAATCGGCAGCAACGCGGTGGCGCCGCCCAGCAGTACCGCAAACAGGTCCAGCGAGATCACCCCGAGCACATCCTTGCGCGCGCGGATGAAATGCACGCCGGCGAACACGGTTTTCAACGTGGCCGGCTCCCGTTTCGGCGGCGCCTGCACATAATGCAGGCGCGCCAGCAGGATCACCGAAACCAGATACAGCAGGCCACAGACTGAATACACCGCCCCCGGCCCTGCCACATACAGCAAGCCGCCAATCGCCGGACCGATGATCATGGCGGCCTGGCCGGCCGAGGCGTTGATCGCCATGGCCCGCGGCAGAATGCGCAGCGGCACCAGCGCCGGCAGCATCGACTGCAACGCGGGAAACTCAAACGCCTTGGCCACGCCGATCACGAACACCAGCGAAAGAATGCCGACCTCGTGGATGTCGTTCAGCAGACTCATGCCGGCCAGCAGCGCGATCGCCAGCCATTCCACGACCTGACCGAACAGCACGATGCGTCGCCGTTCGAACTGATCGGCGACGTGCCCCGCTGGCAGCGCCAGCACCAATGAAGGGATGAACTGCACCAGGCCGATCAGGCCCAGGTCGAAGGCGCGACCGGTGATGGAGTAGATCTGCCAGCCGACGGCGACGGAAAGCATCTGGAAGCCGAAGCTGGACGCGATGCGGGCAAACCAGAAGGCAACAAAGGTAGGCTGATGCCAGAGCGAATCGTTGGATGACGACGGGGAAGATGGCATCAGGCGTCCTTGGGAGGGCACCATTATTGACACAGATGCAGTCGAGACAAAGATGAAATCGGGCACCTTGCATTCTGCTGCCAGCCGTAAAAATTGACACTGCATTCCCATGCCGCTGCCTATCTCCATGGCAACTATCCACAGCGACGGATAAACATCACATGGGTTAGCGAGCCGAACATGTCGATACCGGCCAGCCCTCCGGCGAACACTCGAGTTGTGCTGATCATGCGCGATGGCAGCCACTGCGGAGGCGTTGTTTGTGCCCCCTGGCGTGCAGATGGTTCGCGAAGGCGGGCCTGCGAAGGCATCATGCTATTTAGAAATTGTTGTGGCGGGTACGCCGGAATGGAGCCCCTACCGATCGGCGCTGCGTGATCGCTTTGCCGCAACCGTCTGAGCCATGATTTGCGTTCGCCCCGTGGCTCGTTCCAAGCTAGCGATCTGTCCCTGCCTGATGTGATGCCGATGAAACGTCCTGCCTGCCTTGTATACGCCATCGCCGTCGCCACGGTTCTGGCCCTTTCCGCCTGCTCGCCACACGGCGGTCAGGCGCCTGATGCACAGCAGCAGGCGGCCCAGAAAGAGCAGCAAGCCGCCGGGCGCAATATCGCCACCTATCGTCAGCTGCTGCGTATCCCGAACGACGAAATGGC
>JALYXN010000021.1 GCA_030947085.1 Pseudomonadota bacterium
GCTCCTCGGTGAGCGCGGAACCGATGCCGAATGTCATGCCGCCCAGACACTGCGACCGGGCGGTCTTCTCGTTGAGAATGCGTCCGGCGGCGAACACACCCAGCATGCGCCGCACCCGTGTCTCGCCAGTCACAGCATTGACCGCGACCTCGGCGAAGTGAGCGCCATACGACGCCTGGTTGACTTCCTTCTCCTGTTTACCCGGCTTGATCATGCCGATGGCTTCGATACCTTCACCGACGAGTTCGCCGATCGGCGAGCTTTTGCCATTCGCGCTGGCCACGCCGTCCTTCAACGTCAACGCATCTTCGCCAACGCCCATCGCCGCGGTGAGCATGGCGCGCAGCTTCTCGCAGGCGAGATAAACGGCCGAGCCCGATGAGGCAGCTCCCCACGATCCACCGGAGCCGGCAGCCGGCGCGTCGCTGGTGTCGCCCAGCTGCATGGTGATGCTTGCCATGGGCACACCGAGTACTTCAGCCGCCACTTGGGTGAGAATGGTGTAACTGCCGGTTCCGATGTCGGTCATGGCGGAGGCCACCGTGACGGTTCCGTCAGGATGGATCGACACCTTGGCCGATGATTCCATTAGCAGGTTCGAGCGCGCCGCCGCGGCCACGCCCATGCCGATCATCCACTCACCTTCGCGCCGCGTGCCCGGGTTGGCATCGCGCTGATCCCAGCCAAAGCGTCGCGCCCCCTCGTCCAGCGCCTGTACCAACGAGCGTGAAGAGAAATCCACGTCCTTTTCCGGGTCGCGCGTGGGTTCATTTAGCCGCCGCAGTGCGATCGGATCCATCTTCAGCGTGTGGGCTAATTCATCCATGGCACATTCAAGCGCCAGCAAACCCACCGCCTCGCCGGGTGCCCGCATGGACCCGGAAAGCAGCCAATTCAGCCGCACCAGATCGTGGGAGATGAGCCGGTGTTCGCCGATATACAAAAAGTGTGTCGAGATGCCCGCCGGTTCGAAGAAGTCCTCGGTCTCCAGATTGGACGCAGTCGTTTCGTGCCCGATGCCGGAAATCTTTCCCTCTGCATTCGCCGCAAGGCGTATGCGCTGCGATGTATTGGACCGACGCACGGTAGCCTCAAACACCTGCGGCCGGCTCATCACCGCCTTGACCGGGCGACCGAGTTGCCGCGCCGCTATGGCGGCTGCCACGCTCTCCGGAGCAATGCCGAGCTTGGAGCCAAATCCGCCACCCACATAGCGGGAGATGATGCGCACCTTGTCAGCGGACACACCCAGCGCATCCGCAAGTTGCTTGGCGTCGGAGGTCGGCATCTGATACGCGCCATACAGCGTCAGCGAGCCGTCTTCCCAGCTCGCGACCGAGGCATGCGGTTCCATGGCGGCGGAATTCTGGCTGGGCGTCGTATAGGTCGAGTCGACCGTGACTGCTGCCTCGTCCATCGCCTTTTCCAGATCGCCCTGTTCGGCCCGTGCAGGCGTATTGTTCGGCGGCAGGTCACTATCGCGCTCGTGCCGCATGGAAAATTCGAAAATGCCTTGCTCGCGCTCGTACACAACGGGAAGGCGCTGGGCCGCGTCGCGGGCAGCCTCGAACGTATCCGCCACCACGATGGCAATGATCTGACCGAAATACGCCACGTCCTTGACACCTTGCGTCGGCGCCTCCGTCTCGCCGCCCTGCTGCGAAACGCGAATGAAACGCTCGAAATCGGTAATGACGTCAATGACCCCCGGTATCGCCTTCGCGCTGGCGGCATCGATCGAAACCACTTTGCCCTTGCCGATCGCGGCACTGACCAGCACGCCGTAGGCCAGGTTCTCGACCGCGTATTCCGCCGCGTAGGTGGCCGCCCCGGTGACCTTTTTCGGTCCGTCCACGCGTGTCAGCGGTTTTCCGATAACTCCCTGCGAGCCGCTATCGAGCAGGCTCACCGGATGCGATTTGTCCATCGTTACGGTGACTTTCTCGCTTTTGTGCGTACCGGGCATCACGCTTCTCCAGTCAGATCGCGCAAGCAGGCGATCAAAGTGCGACGGACGAGGGGAATCTTGAAATCGTTTGAGCCTTGGCCGACGGCATCTTTCAGCAGCGCATCGGCGGCGGCGTCGAATACGGCAGTGGACGGTTGATGACCGATCAACGCCGTTTCCACCGCTGAATCCCGCCACGGCATGGGGCCCAAACCACCAAATGCCAGCGACGCACTGGTAATTTTTCCGCCCTTGACGACGACCACGGCGGCCACCGACACCAAAGCAAACGCATACGACGCGCGATCGCGCACCTTGCGGTAGAGCTGGCGCGCACCCGCTGGCGACGGTGGCAACTCCACATGAGTGATCAGCTCTCCCACTTCCAGCACGGTCTCCAGATGCGGGGGGTCGCCTGGAAGTCGATAGAAGTCATGGATGGAGATGCGTCGCTGATGACCGGACGGCGCCAGCGTGACGACAGTGGCGTCGAGCGCGCGCATGGCTACCGGCATGTCGCCCGGATGGGTGGCGATGCAGTGTTCACTGGTACCTAGTACGGCAAGGATGCGGTTGAATCCGCCGATCGCCGAGCAGCCGGTGCCCGGTTCGCGCTTGTTGCAGGGACTGGCTGTGTCGTAGAAGTAATAGCAACGGGTCCGCTGCAACAGGTTGCCGCCGGTGGTGGCCTTGTTGCGCAACTGCCCCGACGCGCCGGCCAGCAAGGCGCGACTCAGCACCTCGTAGCGTTCGATGACCCGTTCGTCGGCAGCGAGATCGCTATTGGGAACCAGCGCGCCAATGCGCAGACCTCCGTCGTCCATATTCTCAATCTCGCCGAGGTCGAGGCGACTGATGTCCACCAACTTCTCGGGCGTCTCCACCTGCAGCTTCATCAAGTCCAGCAGGTTCGTGCCGCCAGCGATGAACCGCGTGGTCGCAGCGGCGTGCGCTACCGCGGCCTCGGGGCTGTCAGCCTTTTCGTAGGCAAAGGTTTTCATTGAGCCTCTCCCGCCACGTCACGAATGGCATCGACGATGTTGGGATAGGCAGAACAGCGACAGATGTTGCCGCTCATCCGTTCGCTGATTTCCGCATCCGTCAGCTCGGCGTGGCGTAGATCGGCCGATACATGGCTGGGCCAGCCCTTGCCCGCTTCGTCGAGCATGCCTACGGCAGAACAAATCTGACCAGGCGTGCAGTATCCACACTGAAAGCCGTCATGCTCCACGAAGGCTGCCTGCACGGGGTGCAGGTCGCCGACCGAGCCAAGGCCTTCCACCGTCACAATCTCATCGTCCTGATGCATCACCGCCAGAGTCAGGCAGCTATTGACCCGGCGGCCGTTGATGAGCACCGTGCAAGCGCCGCACTGCCCATGGTCACAGCCTTTCTTGCTGCCGGTCAGACCAAGATGTTCGCGCAGGAGATCGAGCACTGAGGTGCGGATATCCGGATCGGCCTGACGCGGCTTACCGTTGATGGTGAATTTCATGGGGACCTCGGGGATAGGCAGGATCAGGCGCGGTGGCGGCGTGCTCCGGTGCGGTTGATTAATACTGCTTGGTGCGGCAGTGCCGTTCACTCGGATGGAGTCAGCGCGGCCACCGAATTTTTAGCCGGCGCTGTTTCAGGCGTTCCTGGCTTGTGCCTTGAAGCTTCATGAGGTTCTCCGAGGGAAGAACTTTTTTAACGGGTGGCGTGGCAAAAAGGCGTGTATTGGCGATGAAGGAAGCACCGACACAGAGAGCTCACGGACCGCAGGCGGCCGGGAGCTCGAACGCGCTATCGACCGTCAAGGCCGTGGCAAAAGCGGCCGCTGGGCGTCACGCGCCCGCGCAGGACCACCACACAACATCGGTAAACCGCGGATGACCGGCAATGCCCCAACTGGGTACGTTCACGGCAATCGGCGGTTTGCTGGCAGTCGCCGCCATGCACTAAAACGGCTACTTACGCTGGGTCGCCAAGCACCAGCTGCCGTCCGCTTAACGACCCCCCACTATCCACACCCTGCCGACCTATCGGGCGCCACCTTAGGTAGGCTGCAACAGCCGCACCAGGTGCTCCCTGGATGACTTCACGCGCCGGGCCACTTCTTACCCAGACGGCGAGTTAATTCTGGAGTGCGCCACCCGACCCTATCGACCCCATTCGCCATCTCATACAGCGTGGCTTGATAATCGCCAGCTTGGTCATGGCCTGAAAACGGCGCCGCCCAGATCAGCCTGGATTCTTTCGCCTGGCCGGCCACGGTGCGGCGCGCCAGCAGGCGTAATAGAAGACCTTGAGCTGCTTGTGCACGGGGTGCAACGACATGGTAAATCCGTCGCGGAAAGCGTCGCTGCGGCCACCGGCCCAGGCGCCGAAGGACCAGGCGGAAATCAGGTCGACCAGATCGCCGGGTGGATAATCGCGACGAATCATCAGCGCGTTTTCGTCGACGGCGACGCCACCGCTTGCCTGATCGAGAAGCTTGCGGTTATCGAGCTGGAAATAGGATGGCTTGCCGCGCGCCGCGACTTGGCGCGCACGCTCCCGACCGACATCGTCGTAGGCCGTTACGGTGGTCTTGCCGGGCTGGCACTGGATCACCAGCCGATGGGTCCCCTTGCGGTCGACCTGCCGCACTTCCAGCGTTGGGGCAGACGCGGAAAGGTTGTAGGTGGCAGTGGGAGAAAGCTGGCCGTTGTTGGCCACGCCCGCGCTGGTCATCCGGTCTGCTGTCATCCACACCGGGCGACCACCGCCCGACGACATCGTGGCCGATGCCAGCGCGCCGCGAGCGATGCCCATGGCCTTCATATAGACGGCCACGTCCGGCGAATCCTTCGCCTCTGCAGTTGGCAGTGTCGTGAGTCCGATACGATCGCTGCCGCTGGGAGCCCAGCGATACAGTCCGCCGAAATAGGCATAAGCGCAGGCATCCACGCAGATCGCCGTTTTTGCTGCGGCACTCGCATGTTTCGGCTGACGCGGAGTGCCCAGGTGCGTCGCCATGCCTCCGGCCCGAAACATCCTTCCCAGCGCCATACCGGCCTTGATGTCTCCACCGGATGCGTTGAGATAGATGTCCGAACCGGCGGGAACGCGCCCGGAGTTCATGAGCGCCTGGAACCGTTGCGGTGCACCGGCATCGATGCCGCCGTGCAGATAGACCTGCGGGTAGCGGGTCACTTCCAGGGTCAGCCGGTCCCGGATCACATCCACCTTCAAGCTTTCACTGCCGGCCGGCGCGGCGCGATTGAAGGGCGCGGCGCCAGCACTGGCGCAAAGGATAAATCCCGCCAGGCAAATGGCCTGTCGCCACCGGTATGAAAAGGTCACTGGAGGTCGAACTGCGTTGCCCACGTGCACTGGCGCTCCTGAAGATCAAACGGTGCAGTGTGTTGTCTGGCGGATGTCCCGCAAGTGAATGCCGAGGTAGATCAACGAACGGGAATCCACGCCACCCACACATCGTAAACCTCACGATCGGCTCAACGCCCACTCCGAACGATTTAGAGAACGTCCGCCATGGCCGAGCAACGGAAGGGCAATCCCGGCGCCGAGCCGGCTGACGAACTGTCGCCCGAAGCTGGTGACGGCTTCGCGCTGTCCCATAGCGAAAAAGACGACGTCGAGGAAAACCTTCCTCCGCGTGCCGCGGTATTGCACGAGATCATTCGGCGCGCTGGCGAGGTAGAGCTCAACCGCAGTGTTGCAGCGCTGGGCTGGTCAGCGCTTGGCGCGGGATTGTCGATGGGTTTTTCGATGCTCGTTCGCGGCGTGCTGCACCGGTACACCGATGGAATGCCGGCGGCAGCGCTGATCGAAGGCTTCGGCTACTGCTTCGGTTTTCTGGTGGTGATTCTGTCGCGGCAGCAGTTGTTTACCGAAAACACCATGACCGTGGTGCTGCCGACGATGACCGAACCGAGCCTGGCCAAATTCGGCTGTCTGTTGCGGCTCTGGTCGGTCGTGCTGCTGGGCAACCTGATCGGGGTAGCCCTGTTCGCCTATGGACTCTTGCATCTCCGGCAATTCGACAGCGCCACCGAAAAGGCTTTCGTCGCTATCGGGGAGGAGCTAATGCACAACTCGCCTTTCCAGATGTTCACCAAGGCCATCCTTGCCGGCTGGCTGATTTCCACCATGGTGTGGATGCTGGCGGCCACCGAGCGTTCGAAAGTGTTGGTGATCATCCTGACCACCTACGTGATCGCCATTTCCGGTTTCACCCATATCATCGTCGGTTCGGTGGAAACGTTGTACCTCGTTTTTGCGGGACAACTCACTTTCCACGACTACGTGTTTACCTTCGCGCTGCCCACATTGGCCGGAAATATCGTTGGCGGCAGCCTGATCTTTGCACTGATCAGCCATGCACAGGTGCGCAGCGACGTCAACTGATTGGCTTGCTGGTGTCCGGCCGCGGCTCATGGCACATCAGCCTGTCAGAGCGCTTCCCGCCGGGATATGGACCACGCTGGAACTCAGGTGGCCCCGACGCCAGCCATCCATGAACGTGCGCAACCGGCCACCAACCACGCTCACCACGGGG
>JALYXN010000025.1 GCA_030947085.1 Pseudomonadota bacterium
GAAATGACAGCAGGCGAACCTCGTACGCCTGGCCCACTTCTTCCAAGGCCCAACGAACGCGCATGTCGCGCGCCAGCCCCCTGCCGCGATCGGGTGAATTTTCGAAGGCGGTGATGGTAGGGGTCACGGCAAAGCTCCAGGTAATGGCATGACGCCAGGGGAGGTCAGCGGGAAGGGTGCGCTCTTGGCGTAGGCGACCTTGATGGTCTTCGCGGTAGTCATCATTAGCCCCGCCTCGCCGCTTCGATCGCGGCGATGTCGATCTTCGTCATTTCCATCATGGCGTCGAACGCACGCTTGGCGACGGCGGGATCGGGATCGGTGACTGCTGACGTAAGAACGCGCGGGGTGATTTGCCACGACAAACCCCATTTGTCCTTGCACCAGCCGCAGGCGCTGGCCTGGCCGCCGTTGCCGATAATTGCGTCCCACAAACGGTCGGTTTCGGCCTGGTCGTCGGTCGCCACCTGGAACGAGAAAGCCTCGTCGTGCGGGAAAGCGGCCCACCGTTCAATCCTAGGCATGGGATGCCCATGACACTGAATTCAACCGTCAGCACATCGCCTTGCTTGCCCGCGGGATAGTCACCTGGCGCACGATGGACGGCGCCCACGGCGCTATCAGGGAACGTCTCAGCGTAGAACGTCGCAGCGTCCAGCGCGGTGCCGTCATACCAAAGACAAATCGTGTTCTTGCTGACCATGTGAGTCCTCCTAGTTTAGGGCGGCGAGGATGCCCTTCATTCTCTTCGACGAATGGGGGAGGCGCAGATCGACATGACACTTATGACGATACGCCGATCAGAGGCTGGAACCAGGCGTCCGTGAACCGGGGCGGTATGGAACAAAAAAGTGTCAGGGACAATTTTTCGTCCATGGATCACGGTCATCGCCGCGGATTGAATGGCGACAAGCATCCTGTGGATTGATCTGTGAGGTGGCAACAGTCACCGAAGTGATCCGGATTTCGGTAGGGTTGCGGGAGGCGATGAGCCGATCCTTTGGCTTTTTGCGGCGGATCAACACCGGTACCATGCCACTTCTATCCGGAGTCTGTCTCGATGAGCAATGCTTCCACACCACGCCTTCCCTATCCGCTGCATGCCCTGGTTTGCGATTACGAGTGGATCCATATCTGCCTGGGTCTGATTGGCAATCTCGCATTTGTTGCGGGCAGCTTCCTGTTCTTTTCCGCATCGACGAAGCAGCTGGCGCTTTGGCTTTTCGTGATCGGGTCGTTCGGAATGCTGATCGGCAGCATGGGGAGTGCCTTCGTAAAGTACGAACGCAAGCAGCGGGACGATTGAACTGCTATTGGCAGCTGTACCGCTGCGCGACCGCCATGACGGCAGCGTTGTCGGCTTCGCTGTGGTGTTAGCGCAGAAGCTGCGGTTGTCCGTGTTGGCGGGTCTGGTGCTGCCTTGAAACCGCAGTGACGGAGGACGTCACCAAGCTAGGTCAGCTTGCCCGGTCCCGTTCATCGGGGAAACGGTTCATCGGGATGCCGTCATGTGCTGTGAAGACAGCAAGGCCGCCGCCCGCATGATCGAAATCAGTGAACAGACGCTCTGGTTCGGGATCAAGCACTGCGAGTCAGACCAGGACACGACCCCGGACGGAAATGCTCCTCAGACCACGGTGACGTGTTCCACCGGCACCTTGGCGTGAAGCTCGTACAGGTCGTGACGGCGATCGAGCAGCGGCCTTACCGAGGCGCACTGACGCTGAATGTCCAGTGCGCCCAGATCGAGATCGGCGATGACCACGGTCTGCGTATTGACGATGCCTTCGGCAGCGATTCCATTCATCGGAAAGGCAAAGTCACTTGGCGTGCAGATGGCCGCCTGGCCAAAATTCATCGACATCGAAGGGCTGTGGGTGAGGCCGCCGACATTGCCGGACATCACCACATACACCATGTTTTCCACCGCGCGTGCCTGCGCACAGTAACGAACGCGCAGGTAGCTCTTGCGCTCGTCGGTAGCGAACGGATTGAGAATAATGTCGACCCCGTGTTCAACCAGCATGCGCGTCAGTTCCGGGAACTCGATGTCGTAGCAGACCACGATCGCAAGTCGCCCGATCGCTGTCTCGAACACCTTGATGCCATCGCCAGGAGTGATTCCCCAGTACTCGCGTTCCGCCGGAGTGATGTGCAGTTTTTCCTGCGTGTAAGTACCGCCGCTGGGGGTGTAGAGGTGGGCAACGTTGCGCATGCCCTTGTCGGTTCGAATGGCGGTGGTACCGCCAACAAGGTGCAGCCGGTGGCGCATCGCCGTCTCCCGGAACAGCGTGTCGATGCGAGGCGCCAGGGCTGCCAATTGTTCAACGGCATCGAGCAAGGCGATGCCGCGGGTGAAGGTGGAGTACAGCTGCGCGGTCACGAATTCCGGAAACAGCAGCAGGTGGCTGTCGTACGCCGAGGCGCTCTGGGCAAAGTATTCGATCTGGTCGGCGAAATCCTCGAAGCTGCTGATTTGGCGTTGATCGTACTGGGTGGCACAGACCCGCACATGCCGTGCGGTGCGACGCACCGGCGCGCCGGCAATCATGCGTTTACGTGGGTGAAAGTCCGCATTCGCCATCACCAGATGGGTGGCATAGCCCAGGCTTTCTTGATCGTCGAGATAGCCGAAGTGAACATCGAGCACTTCATAACCGGCATGCAAGTGGGCATTGAGCGCGGGATCGCGCAACTCCCCGGCCGTGACTTTGTTGACGTACTCCTGCGCCGTCAGCTGCCCGCGATGCACGGCGTAACCGGGGATCCGGCCACCGGCCACCATCTGCTTGAGATTGTGCCGTTTCATCAAGGTACGACGCGCTTGGTAGAGCAAGCGCGAAATACCCTTGGCCTGCCAGTCCGGGTGCACGGCAATGTCGGCGCCATACAGCGTTTGTCCGGCCGGGTCATGGCCGCTGAAAGTGCCGTTGCCGGTCATTTCGGCATGGTTGTACCAGGGGCTGTCGG
>JALYXN010000031.1 GCA_030947085.1 Pseudomonadota bacterium
GCGGATCGCCGTAGATGTCGCGGTAGGTCGGATCCAGATCCAGGTAGGCGTCGCGGTAGCTCATCACGCTGCCGTGGGTGGCGATCGAGGTGCTGCTGAGGTAATTGTCGGCCATCGCCTTCTTCCAACCGGCCCCCCATTTGGGCGCATCCTGGGGCAGATGATGCTGAAGGATCGGTCGGCCGCCGGTGGTCCACAACGCGATGTAGCCACCGCCGATGAAACCGTACGGCGCATGGTCGAAGTTGTCGCCGTTGAACTCGTCGATGGCCTGCCCCAGCGCGCCGGCGCCCATGAACGGATTCAGGATCGTGTCCTGGTCGAAGAACACGTCGACCGAGGAGGTGATCTGGTAGGCATAGTTGCGACCAACCACGCCGGTATTGGTGATCGGATCGTAGGGCTTGCCGATCTTCGACAGCAACAACAGCAATACATTGTGCTGGGCGAAGGCGCAGCAGATGACGAGGTCTGCCGGCTGCTCGAACTGGCGGCCCTGCGCATCGACGTAGGTCACCCCGGTTGCACGCTTGCCGCTGCTGTCCAGATTGATGCGGGTGACGTCGCAGTGGGTTCGCCAGGAAAAATTGTCGCGCTGGCGCAGCACCGGCAGGATCGTGACCTGGGGTGACGCCTTCGAATAGTTGCCGCAGCCGAACCATTCGCAGTAACCGCAGTAAGTGCAAGGCCCCATCTGCACGCCCAGCGGGTTGGTGTAGGCGGCCGAGGCATTGGAGGCTGGACACGGAAACGGCTGGAAGCCGATATCCCGGGCTGCCTTGTCGAACAGCACCGTGGCATGGCTGCGCTTGAGCGGCGGCAGCGGATAACCGCGCTGACGCGGACCCTCGAACGGATTGCCCGCGGGCTGGATCTGGCCCTGGATGTTGCCAGCGGCACCGGAGACGCCGCACAGGTATTCAAACTGGTCGTAGTGCGGCTCGAGCTCGGCATAAGTCACCCCCCAGTCCTGGATGGTCATCTCCGGCGGGATGAAGCTCTTGCCATAACGCTGCTCGGTGTGACTGCGGATCACGAAGTCCTGCGGCAGGAACCGCCAGGTCTGGCCATTCCAGTGCACACCGGCCCCACCGACGCCGACGCCGGGCAGGAACGAGCCGAGATGGCGCATCGGCAAGGCGGTCTGGTCCATGCTGTTGCGAAACGTCAGCGTGTCGCGCGCCGGTTCCTGAAACAGGCCGTTGCGCACGGCGTAGCGCAGCTCGTCTTGAATCTGCGTGGTGGCGAAATCCGGCACGGTGTCGCGGTACTTGCCGCGCTCGATGGCCAGCACCTGCAGGCCGGTTCGGGTGAGCTGCTCGGCCAGAATCGAGGCGGTCCAGCCAAAACCGACCAGGACGATATCCACAGGCTTCAGTTCGGTCGCCAAGATCACGCTCCCCTGGTCAAGCTGCCGTCGCGCCCCAGGATGCCCACCGTCGGCATGGTGTAAGGCTTGCCGTATTGCTCGATGTCGTTGACGTAGTTGTAGCGCGGGCCGGGGAAGCCGATCAGTTTCCAGCCAGCGAAGCCGTAGTTGCCGCCGTACATGGGATCGGCAAGAAAGCCCTCGACGGTGTTTTCCCACAACATCTGGAAGTACGCCTTGGCCGGCACCTGGGCCAGCTCGATATCCCCGCTTTCCATGCCGTGCAGGACATGGTCCTGATCGTCGCCAGCCATGCTGACAAAGGCCCTGGCCTGTTGTTGCTGGCACCACGCATTCACATCGTGGATGGCCGCGCGATACAACTCGGCGGGAGTGAGTTTCAGTTGATACCCCTGCTGCGGGATCCCGTCCGCCCACGGCCCCTGCATGTACCAGCGCTCGGCGCGACCGTAGGGGCCGGCCAGCTGGCGATCGATGAACGCAGCGACGTGGGCGCCACCGGCACCGAGCCCGTCTTCCTCATCGGGAATCAAGCGCCGCGTCGCGGCGTCCACGAAAGCGAGCTCCTGGGCACTGAGGAACAGTGGCTCGGTGCGCGCGACGGAGGTCGACTCGCCCCCGCCGCAACCAACCAGGCCTACCGCGGGCCATACCAGAGCCGCCTTGATCAGCGATCGACGCGATGTCGAAAAAGTCATGAGCACGGTCCCCCAAGCAAGGGTAATGTGAAGAATATGCGTCAATCGTGCGCCATCATCCGTTCGCCAGCGCACATAGGTCGTTCGCGGCGATGGCCTGGCGAAGAACGCGCGACATCGATCAGCCTCGTCCCGCGCCCTCCAGGTCGCCCTACGCTGGACGCCGCCGACGGGATAAAACACGTCGATGTCACAGCTTCACGACTCATAATGGCTTCGGTTCGCCGAACCCGGGCGGATGGATGATTTGGCCGAATCCACGGATCGATGATGGATGGGACACTTTCCCCGATACGTAACGCGTTGCTTGCGCCGCTTCCGGCGTTGGAGTGCTACCGGCTTTCAACGCAATTGGAACACGTACGCGTGTTAAGCGGCCAGACGATTTACTATCCCGACGGCCCCCAGCACCACGTCTATTTTCCCATCGACTGCATCGTCTCCCTGCAAACCGTACTCAGCGACGGTTCGTCCGATGAAATCGCGATGGTCGGCCATGAGGGCGTCGTGGGCATCGCCGTGATCATGGGCAAAGACTGCGCGCCCAGCCGTGCGCTGGTGCGCCGCACCGGTCATGCGTGGCGCATCAAGGCGGAGCGCATACGCCACGAATTCCAGCGCATCGATCAATTGCAACTGGCACTGTTGCGCTACTCCCAGGACTTGTTGACGCAAATTGCGCAAACCGCCGTCTGTAACCGCCACCATACGCTGCATCAGCAATTGTGCCGCTGGCTGCTCATGACACTGGACCGGTTGCCGTCCAACGAACTGACCATGACTCAGGAACAGATTGCCAACATGCTCGGCGTCCGCCGCGAAGGAGTGACCGAGGCTGCCGGCAAGCTGCAACGCGCCGGCGCGATTCGATACAGCCGGGGCCGCATTGACGTACTGGACCGGCACAAGCTCGAAGAATCCGCCTG
>JALYXN010000043.1 GCA_030947085.1 Pseudomonadota bacterium
CTTCGTCGACCTTGCCATCCTTGGCCTCGGCCCGAGCCGCCTTGGCGTCCACCGCAAACAGCAGCAACCGGCCGGAAACGGTCTTGGCTTGCGCTGTGGCCAGCTCTACCCGAAAGGTATCGCTGCCGGCCGTCGCGACGGTATCGGCCATCGCCACGCTGGAAAGCGCGACGATGGCCACCAGCAAGGCAGTGCGTTTGAGGAAATGCATTTAGTGTCTCCCCTGAAACAAGAAATATGACGGCATGCCGACGTGTCGTTTGGTGGGTTATTCCGCGGCCTGGTCTTCGTCGTCGCTGGCCACTGGCTTCAAACGCAAATCCTGAAAGTCGAAACTGAAGTCGGTCAGTGGCGAGACCGGCTTGATCCGCATTTCGGTGATCTTGCCATCGGCATCAAGCGTATAGGTGACGAAGGCATCGGCGTTGAGCGCCCGATCGTCCCACTTCACGATGAAACTGCTGTGCTGCCACGGCGTCATGGTGCCGAGCAGTTGTCTCGTCTTGGAGAAGCGCATGCGCAGTTTGCCGCCCTCACGACTGACGATCACATCGCCGTACCACGGGTCGCGGAACGTGCCGGCGTAGCTGGCCTGCGGTAAATCCAGGGTCGGGTTTTTCTCGCGCGCCGCCTGATGTTTGGCCCAGCTGTCGTTGGCCTTACCTTCGGATTTCTTCACGGCCTTGTCGTACACCGCCACCCAATCGGTCTTCGTGCCCGGGTTGAGATAGGCATCGAGCACACGATAAGTGATGGCGTTGAACGCCGCGCCGGACTCCTGGTTGGTCAGTACCACCACGCCCAGATGCTGCTCCGGCACCATGGTCACGCGCGAGACCATGCCCGGCCAGCCACCGGTATGCCAGACCAGCCGCTGATCGTGGTAGTCGGAGAGAAACCAGCCTTCGCCGTAACCAAAAAAGTGCGGAGTCAGCGGCGCCAGCTCGGGAATCGGCGCCTTGTGGATGTCGATTGGCGTCAGCATCGACCACATCTGCTGATGGCTGTGGGCGGAGAACAGGTGTTGTGGCTTGCCGTCCTTGCCCGTTGTCGGCAGGGCGCCACCGGCTAGCTGAACGTTCATCCATTTTGCCAGGTCATGCACGCTGGCATAGATGCCACCGGCACCGGGATCGTTGAGCCAGGCCATCGGCGGCACCGTTTTCAAGTCCTTGAAGTCGAACTTGGCGTGACCCATCGCATAGTCCATGCCCGGCTTGAGATAGGTCTTGTCGATCAGTGACTCGTCCATGCCGACCGGCTTGAAGATGTGGTCGCGCACGTAGTCGGCGTAGCTTTCGCCAGACGCTTGCTCGATCACCAGCGAGGCCACCGCAAACAGGATGTTGTCGTAGGCGTAGCCGCTGCGGAAGCCGTTCTTGATCGGCACATGGCGCAGACGCTCGACCACTTCCTTGGTCGTATACGACGTCGGTGGCCAGTACAGCAGATCGCCGGCACCAAGGCTGAGGCCGCTGCGATGCGCCAGCAGATCGCGAATGCGCATCTCATGGGTCACATACGGATCGGACATGCGAAACCACGGCAAGTGGTCGATCACCCGATCATCCATCTTCAGCTTGCCGGCCTCGGCCAGCTGCTGCAGCGAGGCGGCGGTGAAGGCCTTGGTGTTGGAAGCGATCGCGAATAGCGTGTGCGCGTCGACCTTGTCCGGCTTGCCGATCTCGCGCAGGCCGAAGCCCTGCTCCATCACCACCTTGCCGTCCTTGACGATGGCCACCGCGATACCGGGCACATCGAAGGTCTTGCGGGCGCTATCGACGTAGGCGCCGAAATCCTGCAACTGCGCCGGCAGCATCGGCGTGACCCGATCGCCGGTCGATACCGGCGGCGGCCTGGTGGCGGGTGCCGGCGTCTGCGCCCACGCGCCGGTGGCGAAAACGAACAGGGCGCAGCAGCCGGCCAGCTTTGAAGAAAGCAGGCGCGGGGACAGGAATCGCTGGGACATCGAGAACTCCCTCGGGTAATGATCCGCCAACTATCACGGCAAACCGCGCCCAAGGCCAGCCCTGGCAGTCACGTTCTGACGATACCTCTGGGCGCAACCTTCACCGACGCCAGTGATTAGCAGCTGGTTGGCAAGGAACGCTTATGCGTCGAGGATACTCATGACGCTAGCCGATCCTGGCTTTTGTTATGCATCAGCGTCGCCGAATATTGGCACGCAGCTGCGGATCGATCCGCAAACCACGCACCGCCGGTTTCGAGGAGTATCCAGAATGAATGACCTTTCTTCCTCCACCAAGCGGACCAAGCCGGACATACGTGTCGGCATCGGCGGCTGGACGTTTGCGCCCTGGCGAAATAACTTCTACCCCAGCGGACTGGTAC
>JALYXN010000046.1 GCA_030947085.1 Pseudomonadota bacterium
GCGTAAACGGACAACGCTTCAGGCGATGGGCGATTGTGGCCCGCCGACTATGGACATCGCCGCCAGCGAATAAGGCTGGGGCGTGTGCGGCGGGAGACTTCAGCTGTAACACGTCGTGTATGTCCCCGATCCCGAGCACACGTGCATCGAAACAATGTTCTTCAATGGGCTGCCCGGAGCTCGAACAAGGCGCGTGCATGTGGACCAGTCGCGAACAGATCCGGGCATGGACCTCAAGCAACACGAAATCGCACGTCATCGCGTCCGCATCTGACGTCGTGATGGGTGCAACGACCTCACACGTCGCCATTCACAGGAACTCACATGAAAACTAGAAAAGAAGTGGTGGTCATCACCGGATCCTCTGCTGGCGTGGGGCGCGCCACGGCTCACCGTTTCGCCCGCGACGGGGCGAGCGTGGCCTTGCTCGCCCGTGGCAGCAAAGCGCTCGATGGCGCGGCGCAAGAACTGCGCGAGATGGGTTGCCAGGTGCTGGCGGTTCCGGTCGACGTGTCCGATGCGGAGCAGGTGGAGGCGGCGGCCGAGCGCGTGGAGCAGGAGCTGGGGCCGATTGATATCTGGGTCAATGCGGCCATGGCAACGATCTTTGCGCCGGTCAGCGAGATTACCGCCGCGGAATTCCGGCGCGCCACCGAGGTGACCTACCTGGGCGCGGTGCACGGCACCATGTCGGCGCTCAAGCGCATGCGTTCGCGCAATCGCGGCAAGATCGTGCAGGTCGGCTCGGCCCTGGCTTACCGGTCGGTCCCGCTGCAGTCCGCCTATTGCGGCGCCAAGTTCGCCATTCGCGGCTTCACCGACGCGTTGCGGGTGGAGCTGATGCACGAAAAGAGCAAGGTCGGCGTGACGATGGTGCAGCTGTCCGCGTTCAACACGCCACAGTTTCAGTGGGGACGCACTCGACTGGCGCGTCGTCCACAACCGGTGCCACCGATTTTTCAGCCAGAAGTGGCAGCGGAGGGTATTCACTACGCCGCGCATCATCAACGCCGCGAACTGTGGGTCGGCTATCCGGCGGTCAAGGCCATCATTGGTAATGGATTGATGCCGTGGCTTGCCGATCGGATCCTTGCGAAGGAAGGTTACTCGGGCCAGATGGACAATGAACCCGTGCCGGCGGACCGCCCAGACAATCTGTTCGAGCCGGTCGATCATGATTTCGGCACGCACGGTCGCTTCGACGACCGCTCGCGTGGGTTCAGCCCGCAGTTGTGGGCCAACACTCATCGGCATGCCGTCGTTACCGCAGGCCTGTTCGGCGCTGCGCTGCTGATGACGCGAGCGTTGCTGTCCGGTGGTCGACGCCACCGCGACAAATGGGACGGTCATGTTTGAACCCTTTGACGGCAGCGAATGGCTAGCGGCCTGAGGCCGTCAGGAATCACCGATGAAACCACTTGTACGCAGCGACACGACGAGGGCGCTATGGCTCGGTGGCGCGGCCTTGGCCGTTGCCATGCTGCGCGATCGCAAGCGCATGCGCCCGGCACGTCACCTGACTCGGCGACCGACGACGGCGCTCAGCCAAGAACAGGTGCATATCGCAGCGGCGCGGCGCTTCAATCACAGCTCGTCATTGCTGGCGCTATCGGTGCTGGCCGACAGCGGCGTAGAGCACTACCGCGGGTCATTCAAGAACCCCGCGATGTTCATTCCGCTGGTCTCGGCGACATTGTCGATGTTGGCCGGTCTGCACGGTGGTAGCGACCGCCGCGCGCACTCCCATTCGGTGCGTTACGGCATCTACGCGGCAGCCGCGGCGGCCGGCGTGGCTGGCACCGGTTTTCACCTTTACAACGTGACCAAACGTACGGGCGGATGGAGCTGGAACAACCTGTTCTATGCCGCGCCGCTGGGGGCGCCCACCGCCTTGCTGCTTTCCGGCGGGCTGGGGGCGATCGGCGAGCGTCTGCGCGATCAGCCCGCGGCTGAGCCGCGCCTGCTCGGCATGCCTGCTGGCAGTGCGTTGGCGCTAGCGGTGAGTGCAGGGCTGGTGGGCACGGTTGGCGAGGTGGGCCTGCTGCATTTTCGCGGCGCGTTCCATCATCCGGCCATGTACGCACCGGTGATCATTCCGCCGCTGACGGCCGTGCTGATGGCGCAGGCGGCGGTGGGTCGGCCCAAACCGCGGCCGCACACGCGCCGCTGGCTACGCCTCACCACCTGGCTCGGGCTGGTGGGGGTGGGGTTTCACGTGCGCGGCATCGCGCGTTGTCAGGGTGGCTGGCGCAACTGGAGCCAGAATATTCTCAGCGGACCGCCCCTGCCGGCACCGCCAAGCTTTACTGCCTTGGCACTGGCCGGGCTGGCCGCCCTTCGATTGAGGCAGACCGAAAAATGACCAACGAAGCTACCCCCACGCGTTATCCCGGCTACGACGTGCTGAACAAGCGCGACACGCCTTCGTGGGACGCGATCACGCGCAAGGTCGTGGATGAGCGCTTGTCCACGCCGCGACAGCCGCGCTTTTTCGATGCCACGCAATGGGCTGCGGTCAGCGCGCTGTGCGAACGCGTGATAGCGCAACCCGGCGACCGCCCGGCGGTACCCGTGGCGGCGCTGCTGGATGCGCGCCTGTTGCACGACCAGGGCGACGGCTGGCGCAACGCACGTATGCCGGTGCTGCGCGAAGCATGGTGTACCGGCCTGGCGGCACTGGATGCCGAGAGCCAGACGGAGCACGCACTTTCTTTCGCGCGATTGACGCCCCAGCAACAGATCGAGCTGATCAAGCGCATGCAGCGCGGTGAACTTCACCACGCGGCATGGCAGGGCATTCCATCGGATCTGTTCTTCAGCGAACGCGTACTGCACGATTTGTATGGTGCGTACTACGCGCACCCCGCGTCCTGGAGCGACATCGGCTTTGGTGGCCCGGCCAATCCGCGCGGTTATGTGCGGCTGAACAAGAATCGGCGCGATGCGTGGGAGCCGATCGAGGTGTCGCCGGACAGTACCGTCGAGCAGCGCGATCGCATCAGCCGGGAGAATGAGCGTGTCCGCTGATGCCATGCACCAGCCACGCGGAACCGGACGGCGCGCGCCCGACGTTTTCCGCAAGGGCGGCTGGGTACCGATGCGGGAGTACCCGCCGGACAAGGAGGTTGATTTCGTCATCGTCGGCACCGGTGCCGGCGGTGCGACACTGGCCTGTCGGTTGGCCGAAAAGGGCTTCACGGTGGTAGCACTGGATGCCGGCGCGTGGTGGCGCCCGCTAGAGGAATTCGCCTCCGATGAGGCGCACCAGCGCAAGCTGTATTGGAACGATGATCGCATCTGCGACGGCGAGAATCCGTTGCAGATGGGCAGCAACAACAGCGGCAAGGCAGTCGGTGGCAGCACCGTGCACTTCGCCATGGTCTCGTTGCGCTTTCGTCCCGAGTGGTTCAAGTCTCGCAGCCAGCTCGGCTATGGGGTCGACTGGCCGCTGGACTGGCGCGAAATGTGGCATTACTACGACGAGGTCGAGCAGGCGCTGAGTATTTCCGGTCCGATCAATTATCCTTGGGGGCCGCCGCGCAAGCGCTATCCCTATCGTGCGCACGAACTCAATGCTGCGGCACTGGTGTTGGCGCGTGGCGCGGAGGCGATGGGCATCGCCTGGACCCCGACGCCGCTGGCCACGGTATCGGCGCCTCACGGCAAATCGCCGCCGTGTGTGTACCGCGGTTTCTGTGTTGCCGGCTGCGCCACCAACGCCAAGCAGAGCGCACTGGTGACGTGGATTCCCCGCGCGCTGAAAGCCGGCGCGGAGATCCGCGACCTGGCGATGGCCGGTCGCATCGAAACCGATGATGCCGGCCGCGCGGTGGGCGTGGAATACTTTCGCGATGGCGAATGGTCCTTCCAGCGTGCCCGCAACGTGGTGGTGGCCGGCTATGCCATCGAGACGCCGCGCCTGTTGCTGATGTCCGCCAACCAGCGTTTTCCCGATGGCCTGGCCAACAGCTCCGGCCTGGTCGGTAAAAATCTGATGGTGCAATCGAATCAGGCGGTATGGGGCGTGATGGACGAGGAGGTGCGCAGCTACAAAGGCCCGCCGTCGTTGTCGGTCAGCGAGCATTGGAACTACGAAGACAAAGGCAAGGACTTCCATGGCGGCTACGCCTACATGAGCCAGGGCCCGTTACCCGCCGGCTGGGCCACGACGCTTGCCGGGCGAGGCCTGTGGGGCGCCGATCTGGCGTGGGAGATGCAGAAGTACAATCACCAGGCGGGTTTGAAGATTGTGGGTGAAACATTGCCGCAAGAGCGTAACCGCGTCACGCTCGCTGACAAGAAAGACCAGTATGGCCTGCCGATTACGCGCATCACTTATTCGTTCTGCGACAACGACAAAAAGCTGATCGCGCATTCGCTCAATTTCATGGAGCAGGCGCTTGCCGCGGCCGGCGGCAGGGAGATCTGGCGACAGGAAGACGACACCTGCCACCTCGGCGGTACCGCGCGCATGGGTGACGACCGGCGAACCAGCGTGGTCAACGCCGATTGCCGCAGCTGGGACATTCCCAACCTGTGGATCTGCGATGGCTCGGTGTTTCCCACGGTAGGCGGAGTGAACCCCTCGCTGACCATCCAGGCGATTGCTTGCCGAACCGCGGATCGTATCGAGGCACTCGCCGCGCGTGGCGAATTGTAAGAAGTCCGCCTCGTGGGCGATGCTCTCGACCTTGTGGGAGCGGCTTCAGC
>JALYXN010000053.1 GCA_030947085.1 Pseudomonadota bacterium
GGGCCAGGGGGCGAAGTCTAGCCCTTCGGCTTCTGTGTCGAGCTTGCTGCAGTGGATGGTGCGGGCCATGGGAGTTTTCCTTTGTGGATATGCGGGAGTGCACCTTATGCGATGTCTTTCGGAGAGCCTTTCGGTGGTGTGGTGAAGAGCATCGCGCACGGGTGCGCTCCTACTGGATGGTGTGGAGCAGGGCGCGCACCGGGGCTGGCAGGCCAAGCGCGGCAAGGTCGTCGACGCTGCACCATCGTAGCTGTGGATGATCGCCGATGCCTTGCTGGGCGGTGGCGCGATCGAACAGCAGGGGTTCGATGTCGAGCCGAAAGTGGCTGAAGACGTGCTGGAACGGTGTCAGCGCCTCGGCGTCGTCGATGTGCGCGTGTCGCTGCGCAACGCGCCACGCCTCATCGGTATCAGCAGCCTCCGGCAGGCTCCACAGGCCGGACCAGACGCCTTGTGGGCCGCGTCTTTCCAGCAGCACGCGGCGGTGCCGATCGCGCACGATCAGCATCACGATGGCGCGGGTGGGAATCGACCTGGTGGGTTTGCGGGTGGGCAGTTCGGCGGTGCGGTTGTCGCGCAGGGCGATGCAGTCACTAGCCAACGGACAGACGCCGCAGCGGGGGCGCGAGCGGACGCAGACGGTGGCGCCAAGATCCATGATGGCCTGGGTGTAGTCGGCGACCCGGCTATCAGGTGTGTGGTTTTCGGCGTGCTGCCACAGGCGCTTCTCCACCGCGCTCTGGCCGGGATTGCCCTCGACGCCGTGATAACGGGAAAGCACGCGCTTGACGTTGCCGTCGAGGATGGGGAAGCGCAGACCGTGGGCCTGGGCCAGGATGGCGCCAGCGGTGGAGCGGCCGATGCCGGGCAGGGCGATGAGTGCTTCGATGTCACGCGGCAGCTCACCGCCATGCTTTTCAACGCTGATTTGCGCTGCGCGATGCAGAAAGCGCGCGCGGCGGTAGTAACCCAGGCCAGACCATAGCGCCAGCACGGTGTCTTCGTCCGCCTCGGCGAGGTCGGGCAGCGTTGGCAGGGCGCGGACGAAACGATCGAAGTAAGCGACCACCGTAGTGACCTGGGTCTGCTGCAGCATCACTTCGGAAAGCCAGACACGATAGGCGTCGCGCGGATGTTGCCACGGCAGATCCTTGCGGCCGTGCTGGTCGTACCAGCGCAGCAGGTGGCTGGCGAAATTCCCGTTCATGGCTTGGCGTTGACGGCGGGCTTCGCGGACGGCGCAGCGGTCGAGGGCGGCGCGGGAATGGCGTCGCCGGCCTGCACGGTCAAACCCTCGATACTGACGCCGCCGACGGTGATGCTGGCGATTTCTGCGTGGCCATCGCCCGGGGGTACGGCCAGTTGTGGTGTCCGCGGATTGTTGAGCTGGCTCCACCAGTTGGCTAGTGCCAATGGCGGCAGTCGCAGGTCGGCGTGGTTGTCGGGGCCATCGAGTTTGAGGGCAAGCAGCAAGGGATTGTTTTCATCGGCAGGTGTCAGCATCAACGCGATATCGTATTTCCCGGTGCTGGCCTCATCCAGCGTGCCGGTGAGACTGGCCGCGGCATCGGCTGCACCGTGCCAGTGCGCACTGCCGTTGAGCGCCAGCGTCATCGCGGCGCCCTGGGACAAATGCAGTGAGACGTTGTCCAGCTGCAGGGTGTTGCCCTGGATTCGCGGCGTGGCGGACAGGCGCATTTGCAATGGCGTGCCGGTGGAGGTGGTCGCAGACAGGTTGAGCGGAAACGGCTGGCCGGACAGCAAACTGCCTGTCTCGAGCGAGACGTTGTCCAGCAGCACCTGGTTGCCGCGGACGACGCTGCCGCGGGTGATGCTGACACCCGCGTCGATGCGCGGAATATTGGGCGGCGCGCCTTCCGGTTGCGCGGGCAAGCTGGCAACCCAGCCCTGCAGCGCATCCAGATCGACCCGTGGAGAGTCGATCTGCAACTGGGTGATCACGGTAGGGCCGCCCAGCAGCGTATGCCACGGCAAGGCCAGCTGACCGCGCGCGGCGAGCAGGATCGGTGCATTGGCGCCCGCGGCGTTGAGCGTGATGCCCTTGAGGTCGAGCGCAGGGCGCGGAAACAATGTTGGGCTTGCCGGACTGGCCAGATTCAGCTCCAGGCCGGCTGCCTGTGCCTGGGTCTGCAGCATCGCGGTGAAGCGGTCTGGCTGCAGTAGCAAGTAGACCGCAATCATCGCCGCAAGCACGACGGCCAGGGCGAGACCGCCAAGCGACAGCAGGGTCAGCCGCAGTCGGCGCGACATCGGTTCAACCCCGCCAGCGTTCAGTCATGAGCAGGCCTGCCGCTGCCCAGATTGGCGGGCAGCAGCCCGTCGACAAAGGCCTGCGCCTCGAACACGCGCAGGTCGGTGGCGGTTTCGCCAAGTCCCACATAACGGATCGGCAGGCCAAATTCCCGCGCCAGCGCGAACACCACCCCGCCCTTCGCGGTGCCATCGAGTTTGGTCACCACCAGGCCGGTGACGCCGACGATCTGACGGAACTGGCGCACCTGGTTGATCGCGTTCTGCCCGGTGGTGCCGTCGATCACCATAAGCACCTCGTGAGGGGCGTCGGCATCGATCTTTTTCAATACGCGGGCAATCTTGCCCAGTTCGTCCATCAGCCCGCCCTGGGTGTGCAGTCGGCCAGCAGTGTCGGCGATCAGTACGGTGCTGTTGCGCGAACGAGCCGATTGCAGCGCGTCGAAGATAACGCTGGCAGCATCGGCGTCCTGACCCTGCGAGATCACCGGCACCTGGTTGCGCTCACCCCAGGCCTTGAGCTGTTCCACCGCCGCAGCACGAAAGGTGTCACCTGCGGCCAACATCACGGCCTGGCCCTGGTCGCGCCAGCGGCGCGCCAGTTTGCCGATAGTGGTGGTCTTGCCGGCACCGTTGACACCGACGACCAGCACCACGAACGGTCGCTTGCCGCTTACTTCCAGCGGTTGCTCCACCGGTCGCAGCATGGCGACCAGCGACTGGCGCAGTGCATCCAGCAAGGCTGGCGCGTCGGCGAACTCGCGCTTGTGCATGCGTCGGCGCAGGTCCTCGACCATTGAGGTGCTTGCTTCGACGCCGACGTCAGCCGTGATCAGCGTGGTTTCCAACTCATCCAGCAGGTCGTCATCGAGCTTGGGATGACGAACAAAAAGCGAGGAGAGACCGCGCGAAAAGGCGCTGCCGGAAAGTCGGTCGCGCCAGCTGCGTCTGGCTGGCTCCGCTGGCGTGGTTTCCGGGGCAGAGATCGTGGCCGCTGCCACGGAAGGGTCGTCAGCCGGCACTGCGTTCAAGGCGGGTACTTCAGCCAGTGATTCCTGCAGCAGCGGATCACCGCTCTCGGGCAAGGCGGTATCGGCGGCCGGCGCGTCAGCAGGCGGCTCCGGCCCTTTTTCGGCCGGCTTCTTCTTCCAGAATTTGAGCATTTTGGCTTGGATTCAAAGACAATGGCGGCATGCTAACACTCCAACCTGTACTGCCCGCTGAGGGCGCGACGGCGTGAGCGGCGCTCGTCACGGCGGTCCGGGGCGTATCCGTATCATCGGCGGCAGCTTGCGCAATTCCCGGCTCGACGTCCCTGATCTTCTCAGCCTGCGACCCACGCCGGAGCGGGTGCGCGAGACGCTGTTCAACTGGCTGGCGCCGATGATCGAGGGCGCCCGTTGCCTGGACCTGTGTGCCGGAACCGGCGCCCTGGGTATCGAGGCGTTGTCGCGTGGCGCCGCCGCCGTGCAATTCATCGAGAAAGACGCCCGCGCCGCGCAGGCACTGCGCCACAACCTAAGCCGGCTGAAGGTGGATGGCGAGGTCAGCCTGCTTGATGCCGGGTTGTTCCTGAATGGTGCGGGGTGCCGGCAGGATCTGGTTTTCCTCGACCCGCCGTTCGCGCTCGATCTGTGGTCGACGCTCGCTGGCCAGCTCGAACAGGGCGGTTGGCTGGCGGACCCGGCCCTGATTTACGTGGAATCACCGCGCGCCGTGGTGCCAGGCTTGCCATCGAATTGGCAGCTGCACCGCGAGGGTCATGCCAGTGAGGTGCGCTTTGCGCTCTATCGGCGCGCGCATCCGTTAAGCTAGGGCAACTATTCGCTGTCGCTTTTAAGCCGTGAGCAAACCCTTGGGAAATCCGCGCCTGGCTGTGTATCCAGGCACATTCGATCCGATCACCAACGGGCATACCGATCTGGTGACGCGCGCCGCACCCTTGTTCGACCGGGTGATCGTGGCCGTGGCTGACAGTTCGACCAAGGGGCCGGCCTTCAGCATCGCCGAGCGCATCACCCTGGCTCGACTGGCGCTGGCCGACCTGCCCAACGTGGAGGTGCGCGGTTTCGATTGCCTGCTGGCAACCTTTGTCGGCCAGATCGGCGCTGGCGTGATCATCCGTGGCCTGCGCGCCGTGTCCGACTTCGAATACGAGTTTCAGCTGGCAAGCATGAACCGACATCTCATTCCGCAGGCCGAAACGCTCTTTTTGACGCCGGCCGAGCAGTACAGTTTCATTTCCTCCTCGCTGGTGCGCGAGATCGGCCGCCTCGGCGGTGATATTTCCAGTTTCGTGCATCCTGCGGTGCAACACGCCATGCGGCAGCGCTGGCAAAAAAGTCTCATCGACTCCAACAAGCAACCCGAAACAGAAGGTGATAATCATGCGTAAATTCGCTCTCATTGCTGTCGTCGCGCTGACCGCTGCTTTCGCCCTGAGCGCCTGCGGCAAACACGAAGACGCACAGCAGGACACTCAGAAGCAGGCACAGGTGACCAAGCCGACCGATCCGAACAACACCCAGGCATGGAATGCCTATCTCGGGCAGATCGTGCAGAACAACATGCAGGGCATGACCGCGCCCAACCCGTACCCGTACATGGTGCCGGCCGGCGACAGCGAAGATGCCGTGGGCAGCCGTGGACGTCAGCTGCAAAATGTTCAGGACACGGTGGCGCGTGGCGTGCTGCCCGGCAACATGCTGGTATTCGCCGGCCCGGATTCGAGCAAGACGGCCAATCTGCTGGTGACGGCTTTCGCCGATGCCAAACCCGGTGCGTTCAAGGACGTGATCGTGCTGTTCATCGGTGACAAGGCCGACCAGCCGCGCGTGGACGCGGTGTTGAAGCCGACCGGTGCCACGATTCGTTTCGTCGCCATGTAAGACGTTTCGGCCGCGCCTCGTGCGCGGCCGATTCCCCCGGTGTCGGCTCGGCAGGGTATGGCGAGGGACGTCTCCCCCAACTCCGAGATGAATCCGTGCGCGGTTCAACACGCGATCGGGGCTCACCATTGCATCCGGTAGTATCAAACGATGTCCCTGATAATTCTCGATACCTGCGTCAATTGCGACGTCTGTGAACCGGCTTGCCCGAACAAGGCTATCTCGCTGGGCGAGGAGTACTACGTCATCGATCCGGACCTTTGCACCGAATGTGTAGGGCATTACGACGAACCACAGTGTGTAGTGGTGTGTCCGGTCGAATGCATCATCACCGATCCCGCACATGTCGAGTCGAATGAGCAACTCGATCTCAAGTATCGCCACCTGATGGCCAAGGACTCCGCCACATGAGTTTTCCCTTGAAATATCGCCGCTCGCTGTGGGCTCTGTTGTCGTTGAGTCTGGTGCTGGTGAGCGGTGTGGCGTTTGCGCGGGAAGCAACACCGAAAAACAAGTCCGCGACGATTTCGGCCCGCCCATCGCAGCGACCGGGACATGCGGCGATTGCCAGCGCGAATTTCCTGGCGACCAACGCCGGCTTCGAAGTACTGGCCAAAGGTGGCAATGCGTTCGATGCCGCCGTGGCCGTCGCCTCGACGCTGTCGGTGGTGGAGCCGGAAAGTTCAGGCATCGGCGGCGGCTTCATGGCCGTGCTGCACCAGGCGAAAAATGGGCGCAACGTGTTTATCGACGCGCGTGAAACCGCACCGGCGGCCGTCGATAGCAAGGATTACGTCAAAACCGATGGCACTCCCGACCGCGACAGGTCGCTGACCGGTCCCCTTTCAGCAGGCATTCCGGGCGAGCCGGCGGGCTTGGTGCTGATGGCGAAACGCTACGGCAGGCTTTCATTGAAGCAGTCGCTGGCCCCGGCGATCCGAACGGCCCGCGACGGCTTCGTGCCCGACCCGCGTTTGCACGATGCGATCGCGAGCCAGCAGAAAAATCTCCAGCGCTGGCCCGCCTCCGCCAGCAAGTATCTGGTCGACGGCAAGCCGCCGACGGACGGTGCGATCTGGCACGATCCGGATCAGGCCAAGACGCTTGAGTTGATCGCCGCGCAGGGTGATGACGGCTTTTATCACGGCGACACGGCCCGCAAGCTGGTTGATGCCGTGCATGCGGCTGGCGGCAACTGGTCACTGGCCGATCTGGCCGCCTATCAGGCCAAGGAACGCGCGCCGATCAGCGTGAACTACCGCAGTTATCAGATCATCACCGCGCCACCGCCGTCCTCCGGCGGCGTGGCTATCGCCGAGATTCTGAACATCCTGTCGGGCTACAACCTTTCCGGCATGGATCAGGTTCATCGCGTCCACTACATGGTCGAGGCAATGCGGCGCGCATTTCGCGATCACAACGATTATCTGGGCGATCCGGACTTCGTGAAAATGCCGCTGGATATGCTGCTCTCGCCTTATTACGCCGACGGCCTGCGGCAGGGCATCTTGCCCGACCGCGCCACACCCTCTTCGATGTTGCCGCGAGCCGAGGCTGCGCAGCCGGGCATGCATACCACCCATTTCTCGATCATCGACGCCGATGGCAACATGGCGGCGGTCACCCTCACCGTGAACACCACGCTGGGCTCGAAGTTCGTCGCCGCTGGCACCGGTGTGCTGCTGAACAACGAGATGGACGACTTCGCGCTGGTGCCGAACAAGCCCAATGCCTACGGTTTGCTGGGCAGCGTGGCCAATGCCCCCAAGGGCGGCAAGCGCATGCTGTCGTCGATGTCGCCCAGCATCGTCATCGGTGCCGATCGCACCGCGGTGATGGGCTCGCCGGGCGGTTCGACCATCATCACCCAGGTACTGGAAGGCATCCTGCATTTCATCGACGGTGAAAACGCGCAGCAGATCGTGGCGCACAAGCGGTTCCACCATCAGTACCTGCCCGACACGATCATGGTCGAACAAGGTACGTTCGACCATGCGACCAGCGATGGGCTGACCGGAATGGGTTATACGCTCAAGCCGAATGAAGGCTGGGGCTTCATGAACGTGGTCACCTGGGACCACAAGACCAACCGGCTTGATGCGGCCAGCGATCCCCGCCATCCATCCGGTCTGGGCAAGGTGCAGTAGTCGGCGCATGGATCAGCTGCCGACCCGTAACATCGCATCACCACCTCTGGCAGGGGCTGCCTGATGGATTTGCACAAGGGCATTTCCGTTCGCCGGGTTGTCTTGAACGTGCTGGGTGCGTTGCTGATGTTGGCTGGGGTCGGATGGGTCGCGATGACCGCGCGCAGCCTGCTCAATTACCGGTCGGTGGAAGCTCAGCACGGCGGTGAAGTGGTTAACCTGGGTAACGATGCGCAACCGCGCGCTGGGCAGCACGGCTACATGGCGCGGGTGGTCGGAACCCCGCGTGTGGTCGAATCGCCGAACGATCCGGAGTTCAACATCACGGTCGATACGCCGGCGTTGATCCGGCACGTGGAAATGTTCCAGTGGCGGGAAATTCGCATCGGCAGCAGCGTTCATTACGAGCTGGACTGGGTGGATCACTCGGTCGACGCCAGTGGTTTCGAGCATCCAGATGGGCATGCCAATCCGGTCAACTTTCCGCTCAGGGGCAAGCGGTTCACTGCCAGCCTGGTGCAGTTGGGTGGGTTCAAGCTGGCCCCGGAGCTGGTACGGGCCTTGCCGGGTTCACGCGTGGTAGCGCCCCGGGCAGCGGCGCTGCCGGAGAATCTCGCGGCCACTTTCAGCCAATATCACGACTACCTGGTGACCAGCGGCAATCCCGCCGATCCACGGCTCGGCGACGTGCGAGTCAGCTGGGAGGAGGTGCCGCTGCAGCTGATGACGATAGTCGCCCGTGTGGACGGTTCTCGTCTGGTCGCGGCGAACGATGCCGAAGACGGCAAGGGCTATGAAGTCCAGGTAGGCGATGTCTCGCTGCTCAACATATTTCCAGACTTGCCGGTGCCACCGAACCTCATTCTTGTGCAAAGCATTCTCGCGGTACTTCTGGCCGCCCTCGGGGCGTTTTCCCTGCTCTCGGCGCAACGCAATCGAAGACGTGACGGGCTGCTTGCACTCGCTTTGGGTGCGCTGGTAGTGGGGACTGTTGCGAGCGTACTGTGGACTGCTGGCAACTCCGGGATCGTCTGGGGCTGGCTGGGCGTCGCCCTGGCCGGCATGGGTATAGCCGTTTGGCGGTTGCGTCGGCGATCGTTTCACGGCGACAACCACTGACGGATGTCACGGACAAAACACTTGCGTGCGGGCCTTGCGAGCGATCCATCCAGGCAGGTCTCGCCCGGCACGGAGCTGCCCCAAGGCCGAACTTGAGGCTAGCCAGGAGCGTAGGCGCTGTCTTGTAGATCGCCGTGTGTAATGAACCACAGTCCCGCGAACAGCTTCGGATCGATCGAGTAGCCCTCGGCGGCGCGCGCGAATAGCCACGCGCCGGCTTGCGTCCGCGGCACTTCGTGAACCACGATGTTCTCGCTTGCGTCGCCGCCGCCGGGGCCGACCTTTTCCAGCTCCCTGGCGCGGGCAAAGGTGATCATCTCGGTGCTCATGCCGGACGATGAGGGGCCGCGATGAACGAACTCGATTCGCTTGCAGCGGTAGCCGGTTTCTTCCTCAAGCTCGCGTTGCGCCGCCAGCAGCGGACCTTCGTCCGCCTGATCGGTCAGGTCGCCCACTAGACCGGCTGGCATCTCGATGGTTTTCTGCCGAATCGCCACGCGGTATTGCTCGACGAACAGCACCTTGTCCTGGGGCGTCACCGCCAGAATGATGACCGCGCCGCCGGGGTTGTTGCGTTCGACATATTCCCAGCGGCCACGCTTGCGCAAGCTTAGCCACTTGCCCTCGTACAGCGTTTCCACGGGGGCGTCAGCGTCGGACGGAATGCGCTGGACAGGATCGTTCATGGGTGATCGGCAGGGTCAGTTGAACCAGCGATCATGGTGACCTGTCTGCCGCAAGCGGACAACTGGCGCAGCGATTCTCAGGGCAGCAAGGCGCGCAGCCGACTGCGGGTGAAGGCGCCGAAGCCGAGCTGCGTACATAGCGCATCCAGCAGATCCGGGTCGGGTCGACGGCGCTGCATTACCGCGGCCTGGGTGGCGCCGGGAGCATCCAGCGCGATGCGGGTCAGTCGGCGGTAGAGCCGGGCTTGTTCGGTATGCTCGCGCAACCTCGCCGCACAGGCGACGGCGCCGCGTATGCGCAGAAAGGCCACCTCGTCGATACGCTCCAGAAGAACATCCAGGCTTCCAAAGTGGCTCAACAGCGCGGCCGCGGTCTTGGCACCGACGCCGGGAACGCCGGGAATGTTATCGACCGAATCGCCGCACAGCGCGAGGTAATCGGCTACCTGATGCGGATGGACGCCGATTTTATCGTGCACACCGGCCGGGCCCCAGCGCAGGCCGCGACCGTAATCCCACTGCTCGTCGTGTTCGCCCAGCAGCTGGCCGAAGTCCTTGTCGGCCGAGACGATCACGCTGCGCCAGCCCAGTGCGCGCAGGTTCCATACCGTGCTGCCGATCAGATCGTCAGCCTCGAAGCTGTGGTCGATCATCATGTGGATGCCGAGTGCTTCGGTGATGGCACGGCACTGCACGAACTGTCGTTCCAAATCGGGCGGCGGCAACTCGCGATTGGCCTTGTAAGCGGGGTAGATCGCGTTGCGGAAGGAGCTGGTCAGCGAGGCGTCGAAGGCTACCGCGATGTGCTGCGGCTGCGCGCGTTCGAGCAGTTCGCACAGAAAGCGGGTATAGCCATGAACGGCGTTGACCGGATGACCTTCCTGATCAAAGAATTCGTCGGGCATCGAGTGCCAGGCGCGGAACACATACAGGCTGCCGTCCACCAGATGGACGGCTGGAAGTCCGCCGGTCGGGGTAATCACGGAGTCCATGTGCTGAGCAGGTCGTCCAGCTCCGGGCGATCACGCTCCGGCACGTCGATGCGCGGCGTACCGATGTGCACAAAACCTATTACGTTCTCATGCGCGGCAAGACCGAGTATCAGCGCCGCGTCCGCGTCATAGGCGGCCCAGCCAGTCAACCACTGTGCGCAGTAACCCAGCGCGTGGGTGCCCAACAACAAGTTGTAGGCCACATTACCCGCACACAGCTTCTGCTCAATCTCGGGAACCGAGCTGTCGGCATGCAGGCAGGTGACCACGACAATCACCAGCGGCGCGAAGGTATAGCGCAGGCGTTCCTTCTCGCGCTTGGATTCGGGCAGCTCCGGGTTGCGCAGGACCGCGCGTTCGGCCAGTAGCTCACCGAAGCGCAGCTTGGCGTCGCCGCGCAGTTCGATCAGTCGGAACGGCACCAGTTTGCCGTGATCGGGCACACGAATCGCCGCTTCCAGCAGGCGGCGCAGGGTCGCAGCATCGGGCGCGGGCTCGCCCAGCTGGCGCGAGGGGGAGGAATGGCGTTGCCGCAGCAGGGAGAGGGCGTCGGACATGGCAAGGGTCGCAGTAAAACCGTCATCCTACACAACCCACGGACGGCTGGAGCGGCTCGTACGCGAGCGTGCGACGTCGATGGTGATGCACGGCGGCAATGCGGGAAGACTCCGAGTGCGGAAAAACGTCCTCTGCATGGCGTGCCGGACGCCTTACCAGGAGCGCGAGAAGGCGAGTCCCCATGCCTGGCGCGCCGGCCGGCTGCCCTGTCGATAGCCGAACGGGTAGGGTGCATCGCTGCCGCGGGTGATGGTCCAGAACAGCTGCACATGGTAATCGCGCCACGTCATCCCCAGGCCCGCGCGCGCATCGGCGCGGTAGCGCTTCGATTCGACACCAGTGTTGCCGTTGCGACGCGACAGCCCGAGATGGCCGATCACGCGCAGATGGTCGGTGAGCCGCCAGTTGCGATCCAGCATCATGTACAGCGCTGGCGAGGGCTGTCCGAAATAATGGCGGGTGTAAGACACGCGACCACTGTAGTGCTCGGAAGAAAGCCCAAGATAAGCCTCCGAATAGGCGTAGCCCGCTTCGCCTGCGATGGTGGCGTAGTCCGCGCCGACCTCCCAGTTCAGTCCCGGGTTCAGCGGCCGCACAAGTCCCAGGTAGGTCACCAGCTGTGCGCGTAGGTTGTCCGCGGGGCGCACAGCCGACACCAGGGCGCCCGTGTACCAGCCGCGGCCATCGTAGGCCACGGCCGCTTGCGCCGCCGGTCGTTCGTCGCTCAGCGAGATGCCGCGGAAACGGTAGTCGGAAACCAGCGCAGCGCTACCCGAGACCTGGGCGCTGGCCGTGGTCGTGAACAACAACGCGCTCAGTGCGATCGCGTGACGAAGCACGAGAGGATCTCATTGACGCGACCTCGCAATGGCGATGCCCGAAACGGTACAGTCGCATGCGCAGCGTGGGGCGAGACGCATCGCGGCTGGACACGCGTCGGTCAGCGCGGGTCGCTGCACGGTCGAGCCTAGCGCAGTTTTCTTCGCCAGGGCAGCGCGTAGTTGCGCAGGTTGCCACTGCGGCTCCAACTCGCGCAGCACCGCGATCAGGCCACTCACCTGGGCGGCCGCAAACGACGAGCCGGTGACGAAACCCCACCGGGCGCCGGGCAGGGTCGTTGGAATATCCCGTCCGGGCGCCTGAAACGCACCGGCGGGATGGTGGTTGTCGTTGTCTCCGGCGACCGCCAGCACACCAGGGTGGGAGGCCGGAAAGCCTCCGTCCAGGGCCCGCGGATCAACGGCGGCGACAATGGTGATCTTGCGCGCCAGCGCGACATCGAGCAGTTGCGCCAGCAGCGGATCAAAGGGGCCAGCCAGGCTCAGGTTGAATACCTGGGCGTTAGATTGGAGCGCAAACTGCAGTGCCTTGGCCAGCGTGAAACTACTGCAGCTGGCCTCCGTGGAACCCGCCGCTGATGATTGCCAGCAGGCGCGCAGTGCGAGCAGACGGGCGCCCGGGGCGATGCCGATGATGCCGATACCGTTGTCCGCCCGCGCCGCGATGATGCCGGCGACTTCGGTGCCGTGTGGCTCGGCCCGGTAGGCACCATCGTCCACGAAGTTGCGGGCTGCACGGATCTGCCCTCGCAGATCCGGATGATCGAGTTCCACCCCGCTGTCGATTTCGGCCACGGTGATGTGCCGGCCGGTGGCCCGTTGGTGAAGTTCGGCGAGGTGCCATCCTATGGCAGCCGGCTGCAGCGCGGCCAAGGGATCCTTGTCGGCCAGCGTGCGGAACAGGTGCATCGGCTGTGCTGCAACCACGTGCGGATCGGCCGACAGCTGTTGCAGCAGCGTCGTGCTGATGGCACCGGCGGCGGCCTGCATCACGAAGCAATCCAGATTCAGTGCCGGAATCGGCCAGTCATCCAGCAGCACCAAGTGGTAGTGCCGAGCCAATACCTCGGCGATTTGCCGCCGCGCGACCCGGCCGGGCGCGGTCAGATAGTCGCCCGTGTAGTCGACATCGGGTCGAAAATGCTTCGGTGCCATGCGCAGCGTCACCAGAATCTGCCGTTGGGCTTGCGCCGTATCCGGCGCCTTCGAGGGCGACCGCGGTGTCACCGCAGCGCAGGCGGCCATGAGCAGGCACAGCGTCGCGGGCAGGATCGTCCTGAACATATCAGCGCTCAGCGCCCGGGCCGAGACTTTCCACTAGCGTGATGCCCGGAGCGGCTCGCAGTGCCTCGCGCACCGTGATGGCACGCGCGGCCGGTACGCTGAGCACGTAGGCTCCGGCATCGGTCGGGCCGTAGACGATGCGGGCATCGCTGGCACGCAGCAGCCGCCTCATCTGCCCCTCGCTCACTTGGGGATCGAATACGATCACCAGTCGGGCCTGCGCGGTCTGCACCGCGCCCAACGTGTGATACGTCCTCTGCGTGGGTGGCCGTTGGATGGCCAGCAGCGCGACTCCCAACAACATTACCAACACCAGCACAGCCTGCGCCGCGACTGCCCACGGCAGCCACGCTGCCTTGCGGCCCCAGCCGTGTCGTCCCTGGCCTTGGGTCATGCCAAGGCGGCGGCGCAGGCGTCGCTGTGAACGGGCCAGATCTGATGTCGGCGGGCTTTCCTCGGCGCATGCGGATTCCAGGGAGCGCAGCCAGTCGAGTTCGTGCTGGCACGTGGCACATTCGGCCAGATGCTGTTCCACCAGCGCCCGTTCGTCTTCATCCAGCGTACCGTTCACCAGCCACGGCAATAGCCGGTCGGCTTCGTGATGCGTGGATCCTTCGAATCGGAGCACTCGCCCGCTCATATCGCCTCCTCCTGGGTCAGCACGAGCAGCGTCTTCAGCTTGCGCCGCGCGTAGAACATCCGTGTTTTCACCGTATCCACCGGACAGGCCATGATCTCAGCGATCTCGCGGCAGCCGTAACCGAGGTAGTAGGTCAGTTCGATCACTGCACGCTGCTC
This sequence comes from Pseudomonadota bacterium, assembly GCA_030947085.1. GTDB lineage: Bacteria > Pseudomonadota > Gammaproteobacteria > Xanthomonadales > Rhodanobacteraceae > Rhodanobacter. The sequence goes on from JALYXN010000053.1 coordinate 13,583, forward strand.
AGCCGACAGTACGCCCAGCGCATCGTCTAGATGCCGGTGCAATTGCTGCTGCTGCAACTCGACATCCGGGCCGGCCGCGGAGTTACCCTCGTGATGCTCATCACCGAACTCGAGCGTCTCGTCGTTATGCCGCAGCGCCTTCATCGTCTGCCGATAAGCCACGGCGAAAATCCAGGTGGAAACCTTCGCAGCGTGGTTATAGGTGTGCGCCTTGCGCCACACCACCATCATCGTGTCGTCCAGCACTTCCTCGACCAGCGCCGGCTGCCGCGCCATGCCGCGGATGAAACGCTTCAGACGCGGCTGGTAGAGACGATAGAGCGTCTCGAACGCCGCCATGTCCTCGCTGGCGACGCGATCCAGCAGGGCGATCTCGTCCAGCACGGCAGCGTCGCGTGCTGGCTTGCGCATATTGCTTCGGGCGATCGGCATGACGACCTCGAAACGGAGCCTTTAGCGTAGATGCCTGTTTGCGCGCTTTCGGTTCGATGCGCAAAAACGATGAACCAATCCGTGCGCAAATGGAACAGACCCAGCGGTGCAGGCTGTCGCGCCAACGATACGCCGATGCCGGTACCGCGAATGCATTTTTTTGCACGAAAAGTCCCTGTCCCCACTCATTGCAGGAGTTAGAACATGAAGCTGCTTCCCTCCATCACTTCCGGTTTATGCGCCTCGCTGGCGCTCGCCTTCGGTATTGCCAACGCGCCGGCCGCGTACGCTGACGGCTTTACCTACAAGCGCCATAACCTGGTGTCCGACGGTTTCGTGCCGGCGGATCACTACGACGCCCACCTGGTCAATGCCTGGGGTATCGCTTTCAACCCGTTCGGCGCGGTGTGGGTATCGAACAACGGTACCGGCACTTCAACCCTTTACGACGGCACTGGTAACGTGCTCTCGCTGGTGGTGCAGATCCCCAGCCCCACCAAGGACAACGGCGGCAATCCCACCGGCATGGTCTACAACGGCTCCTCGGATTTCGTCATCAGCAAGGGTGCTGTATCTGCACCGAGCCGTTTTGTCTTTGCCACCGAAGACGGTGTGATCGCGGCATGGGCACCGAGCGTGGACCTGACCCATGCGGTGCGGGTGGTTCCTGTCAGTAGTGCGATCTTCAAAGGGCTCGCGATCAGTGCCGGTGGCAGTGGCGGGCAGCTGTACGCGACGGATTTCTTCAACGCGAAGGTCAGGGTGTACGACAGTCATTTCATGCCGGTGACGCTGCCGGCGGGGGCATTTCAGGACGCCGATATTCCGCACGGATTCGCCCCGTTTGGCATCCAGAACATCGGCGGCGACATCTATGTGACATATGCCAAGCAGGCTGCCGGGCGGCACGATGATGTCCATGGACCGGGCTTGGGCTATGTGGATGCCTACACTCCGAATGGGCGTCTGATTCGCAGGGTGGCCACGCGTGGTGCGCTCAACGCGCCATGGGGCATGGCCGTGGCACCGGCCGGTTTCGGTCGATTCGGCAGCAGCTTGCTCATCGGCAACTTCGGTGACGGCCGCATCAACGCCTACGATCCGATCTTCAACTTTCCGCTGGGCAGCCTGCGCAATGCGCGCCTGCAGCCAATCCACATTCCCGGGCTGTGGGGGCTGGCCTTCGGTAATGGCTACGCGAGCCAGTCGGTCGACACGTTGTACTTCACTGCCGGACCGGGCGAAGAGGCACACGGCTTGTATGGCCGCATCGAGCCGACCCAGTACTGATCGGTACAGCGCGCCATCAATGAACAAGGAAAAAGCGATCGCGCATGCCACGGATGACTTGGGCGATCGCTTTCGCCGGCCCCGCCGCGATTACGACGCCACGGCGCGATCCCTGCGTCCGTGCGCAATGCTGTTACCGGTCAGCATCGGCGCGCCAGCGCAGCTCAGCTCGTTCTCCAAGCGATCCCTTCTCGTCGCTCAAGGGGCTGAGACGGGCAGCCTGAATGAACTGGGCAGCAATGTTCCAACGGTGGTCTGCTGGACATCGCCTTGCATGTTGCCCAGCAGCACCAACATCGCATCGCCGCATAACTCGGACATCACCTGCCGGCACGCGCCGCACGGGCTGACCGGAGCCGGCGTGTCGGCAATCACCGCCAGCGCAGCGAAGTCATCGGGTTTGCAACCCGCCGCGATGGCCGCGAACAGCGCCGTGCGCTCGGCACAGTTGCATAGACTGTAGGCGGCGTTTTCCACGTTGCAGCCGGTATACCGTTGGCCATCGTGAGTCAGCAACGCGGCACCGACGCGGAAGTGGGAATAGGGCGCGTAGGCATGCTCGCGCGCAGTGCGCGCCTGGGCCAGCAAATTATCGAGCACGGCTTGGTCAGCAGACATCGGTTTCTCCATCGAGTCCCCGAGCCGCCTGAGCCGGCGGGCCAGCTTACTCTGCTCGCTACGGCGGGATCAAAGCCGTGCGCTGGCCATGCCAGCGAGTCAGGCTAAGATGTCCAGACCACTTGAGGGGAACAATCATGCCGATCACCGTTGCCGCTTTGCGCGAGACTGCCGCCGGGGAGCGGCGGGTGGCGATCACGCCCGAGATGGCGAAGAAGATGCGCGGCAAGGGCCTGCGCGTTTTGCTTGAGCGCGATGCCGGGCGCTCGGCAGGTTTTCCCGACAGCAGCTATGCCGATGTGGAGTTTGCGGACGCCGCTGGCGTGCTGGCCCAGGCGGATCTGCTGGCCTGCGTGTTGCCGCCGGACGATGCGGTGTACGCCGGGCTTCGTGAGGGCACTATCGTGGTTGGCCAGCTGCGGCCGTATGGTGCTCCGGAGCGTGTCGACGCCATGACGGCACGCAAGTTGAGTGCGTTTTCGCTGGAGCTGTTGCCGCGCACGACCCGAGCCCAGGCGATGGATGTATTGAGTTCGCAGGCAGCGGTTGCCGGTTATCGCGCGATGCTGATCGCCGCCGAAGCGTCACCGAAGTTTTTCCCCATGCTGACCACCGCCGCCGGCACGATTCGTCCGTCGAAGGTGCTGGTGATCGGCGCTGGGGTCGCCGGTTTGCAGGCAATCGCCACCGCGCGACGGCTGGGCGCGCAGATCGAGGGTTATGACGTGCGCCCGGAAACGCGCGAACAGGTGGAGTCGCTGGGGGCGAAATTTCTCGATCTGGGCGTCAGCGCGGCTGGCAGCGGCGGTTACGCGCGCGAGCTGTCGGCGCAGGAGCGCGCGGCGCAGCAGCAGGCGTTGGGCGACCACCTCAAATCCATCGACGTGATTGTCACCACGGCCGCGGTGCCGGGCCGGCCGGCGCCGAAAATTCTTACTGCGGCGATGGTCGAGGGAATGAAGCCGGGAGCGCTGATCGTGGATCTGGCGGCCGAGGGCGGCGGCAATTGCGAGCTTACGCAGCCCGGCGAACGGATCGATCATGGCGGTGTGACCATCATCGGGCCGCTGAACCTGCCAGCCGGTGCTCCGTTACATGCCTCGGAGATGTATGCGCGCAATGTCTTCAATTTCGTCGAGCTGCTGGTGAAAGGCGATGCGCTGAAACCGGATTTCGACGATGAGCTGATAGCCAAGAGCTGCCTCACCCACGACGGTGAGAAACGCTTCACCGCGTGATGGACACTGAAAAACAGATCACCCCGCGCCCGGCGGGGTGATCTGTTTCAAGGTCGGTCGCCGTCTTCTGGTGCCAGCACGTGCGGTCCACGCGGCTCCGGCGGTGAGCGGCCCGGCGGCAGTGGCGGTCGGCTCTTATTTCCGGG
>JALYXN010000059.1 GCA_030947085.1 Pseudomonadota bacterium
TAGGCATTGTCCAGGCTCACCACGCCGCCTTGTGACAAGGGGCTGAGCTGGGCGAAGGTCGGCACCGAGAGGTATTGCAGCACGCTGCGCTCGCCGTAATAGCCCATCACGCGCACGCTGCTGTTGCCGGTGATCTGGTCGTCGTAGATCAGCCCGACCTGCTGCTGCGAGGCGCTCTTGCGGGTGTTGTAGGGCACCGAGGGGGTGGAGCTCTGGCGGGGATTTTGATGGAACTGTGCCGGTGTCAGGCCCTGCGGGTCTTGCGTGGTGGGCAGGTTGAACGTGTTCAGCACCACGGTCAGCTTGCGATGATCGCCTAGTTGCCAGCCCAGCTTGGCGTTGCCCGATTCGCGCTGGGCGCGACTGTGATCGCGATAGCCATCGGTCTGGAAATGAGTGAAGTCGACGTTGTAGTCGAGCGGGCCGGCCACGCCGCGGGCATTGGCCGAACCGCGCAGCAAACCGTCACTGCCGCCAGCGAAACCCAGCCGTAGTTGCGGCGGATCGCTACCGTCAGCAGTGAACAGCTGCACCACACCACCGGATGCATTGCCGTAAAGCGCCGAAAACGGGCCGCGCAAGACCTCGATCCGTTCGGCCGAGTCGAGGTTGAAGTGCGACACCTGGCCCTGTCCATCGGGCGCTGTCGCGGGAATGCCGTCGGTGTACAGGCGCACGCCGCGGATGCCGAAAGTGGAGCGGGCACCGAAACCGCGGATGGAGATTTGTTCGTCCTGGGCGTAGTTCTGGCGGTCGCGGGCGAGCACGCCCGGAACGCCCGAGAGCAACTCGGAGGGATTGATATCGAGGTTGCCGCTGGCCGGTACCGCGATCACGTCGATGGCAGCGGCGATATCGAACGGCGCCTGTGCGGAACGCGTGGCGGTAACCACGATCGGCGGCAGTTGCTGTGTTTTGGCGGCGGTCTGCGCGGCATCGGCAAGCAGTGGCAAGGCGATCAGCCAAGCGCCGACAAGCAGATGCTGTGCAGTGGGACGTATGAGCATGGCGATCATTTCACGGAAGACGGTTCGTGGGTTTTTGCGTCAACTCTCGGGTTGGCGATCCACATCGGCAAGCTTGGTCATCCACGTGCCGAAGGAAACGTCGCGAGAAGGTGCGCGCTGTGGGAAAGGGTGTGGATACTCGCGTGCTGAAAGCGTGACAGTGGTAACTGGCCGCTTCACCGCAAGCGGCGCATTCGCCGTGGCGCTGACGGCAAGCTCGACCGCCCTTGAGACAGGCCGCATAGCCGCGTCCAGCCAATCGGGATGATAATATGGGCACCAGGCACGCGTCGATGTGGCGGTCGGTTGCATCGTTTGACCCGCGCGTGGAAAGACTTCGTGATGCCGCCCATCCACGGCGTCTGCACATCATTTTGGTCATATTGGATATTAGATACAGATGGCCGGCAGGCCGGGGGATGGCAGTGAATCAAGGCATGAGAATGGACCCGGAAACGGGCGGGATGAGCCGCCTTCAGGCATCGGCGCCGACGCGCGGCCGGCGACCTGCGCGATATTCAGGTGCGGCTCTGCTGCTGGCGTTTTGTCTTGGATTACCCGCTGCAGGCATGGCACAGCAGGCACCGGCGGATTCGGCCGGCCAGAGTCAGGCCTCCGCCGCTCAGGATCAGAACTCCGCCGGTCAGGACCAGCCTGGCGATGAACTGGTGCCGCCCACCAGCGCCAGTGATTTCACGTCTTCTCAGCTGGAGAGCGTACTGAGTGGCAGTTGGCGCTCGCAGACCAACCGTGCCCGCGATAGGTATCGCCATCCCAGGGAGACCTTGCAGTTCTTCGGTGTGCAGCCCGATCAGACGGTGGTCGAGATCACTCCGGGTGGTGGTTGGTACAGCGAGATCCTGGCGCCCCTGCTGAATGACAACGGCCACTATGTTGCCGCGGTGCAGGCGCCGAAGGACGGCGACGAGGCGCATCGTGACAATGATGCCCTGCATCGAAAATTTGCCGCTGACAAGGCGCATTACGGCCACGCCAAATTCGTGGAGTTCGATCCGAAAGCACCGGTGTTCGGACCGCCCGGGTCTGCCGACGCCGTGCTTACCTTCCGCAACGTGCACAATTGGATGATGGCCAACACCGCCCCGGCGATGTTCAAGGCATT
>JALYXN010000066.1 GCA_030947085.1 Pseudomonadota bacterium
CGGCAGGATGTCGTCGACGCGTTCGGCCAGCGGCGGCAGGTTCACTTCGATCACATTGAGTCGGTAATACAGATCCTCGCGGAACGTACCGGCATGAATCATGGCTTTCAGATCGGCATTGGTGGCCGACAGCACGCGCACCTTGGCCTGGCGCGTCCTGCCGGAACCGAGCCGTTCAAACTGCCCGGTTTCCAGCACCCGCAGCAACTTCATCTGACCCGGCAATGGCAGGTTGCCGATCTCATCCAGAAACAGCGTGCCGCCATCGGCCATTTCGAAGCGCCCTTCGCGCGCCTTGTTCGCCCCGGTAAAAGCGCCGGCTTCGGCACCGAACAGTTCCGCCTCGATCAGCTCACCGGGCAACGCCCCGCAGTTCACCGCCACGAACGGTCCGCGCTTCACTGCGGAGTTTGCATGCATGATCGACGCAATGCGCTCCTTGCCGGTGCCATTGGGACCGGTGATCAATACCGACACGTCGGAACGCGCGATCTGGCAGGCCAGATCCAGCGTGCGCGCCATTGCCTCCGAGGCGAACACCAGGCTGTCGAGATCGTACTTGCGCTGCAGCGTCTCGCGACGTTGGCGACGTTCGCGGCGACTGCGCGTCATCTCACGGGTGGATTCGGACAACTCCAGCAGGTTTTCCACCGTGGCGATCAGCTTGTTGTCATCCCACGGCTTGGCCAGGTAATCCGCCGCGCCGGCCTTGACCAGTTCCACCGCCGTTTCCAGATGCGTCCATGCCGTCAGCAGAATGACCGGCCGGTCCGGGTGCTTCTCGCGAATCGACCGGAACAGCGCCACTCCCTCCTTGCCTGAAGTAGTGTCGGCGGTGAAATTCATGTCCTGGATCACCACATCGACCGACTCGCGCTCGAGCAGATCCAGCCCGTCCTCGGGCGTCAACGCCGTCAGCGGGCGAATTTCATGCAAGGACAAGGCGAGAGACAACGCCTCTCCCACGGCCGGGTTGTCGTCGATGATCAGAACAGTTCGCGTCATTTTTTTTCTACACATGCAGACATGGATGCGGCTCCGGCTCACAAGGTTGACATGACCAGTGGGCTATTCAGTAACCAGCGGATGCTGCAGGCGAGACTGACGGCAGCTCGGCCCCCGTACAAACCGGAAGTACAGCGTGTCATCGGATTGTGCTTCGCCCGCCTGCTGGATGATCAAGCAACCGACTTCGGATGATGAAAGCCTACTGTCGAAAGTACTATCAGCATCGCACTTCAGTCCACATCGACCGAGAGGGCTGCCGATGAGCCGCTGTTGCCACTTGTCATCGTGGTATTCGGCGTGATCGAAAGTGGCAGCACGGCGAGATAAGCAGAGCCTCGAAGACTCACTTTCGTCTTGATGAGGTTGCGCCTCACCTAAACCGCCGCATCCGAGCCGCGCAGCGCATGCAAGTCACCCAGCACTTCGCGAACCGTCCGCACCGGTTTGTCAGCCATGCAAGCAACATGTCGCCCTTTCGCAATCCCCACCAGTCAACAGGCTCAATCTTGGTCACCACCACGCCAGCATGTGCAGAGCCGGCTTTGAGCTCAATCTCGCGCTGGCCACCTTGCCAGTCAAAGCGATCACCACCATGCGCATCGACAATCGTGAATACCCTGCTGACATGAGCGCTCCCCGCCGAGCTGCATGACTGCAACAACGGCGGCGGAGCGACCAGAAACATGGCCATCAAGATGACTTTCCCAATCTTTGAACGATGCCTATTCACTCCCTCGAATCGCTGAATGATCAATCGCTAAAAATCGAAACACAACTTGTTGTCGCCCTTCACTCGTCCTCGCCTTCAGGGCAACTCTTCATACCGTTTTGGAATGTTTGGCATGCAGTGCCCACTTTGTCGCAGCCCGCTGAGCGAATGCGCCGCGCGACATCAACCAGCAGACGCAACGTATCAGCCCTCCGCAGCCACTGGATGCGCCGACACCTTGCCGGCCTTCACCGCGGCAATCCAGTGGTTCACGCGCGTCTCCAGCACGTCCAGCGGCAACGCACCGCCGCTGAGGATCTCGTCGTGGAAGGCGCGGATGTCGAACTGGTCGCCCAACGCTTTCTCCGCCCTCGAGCGCAGTGCGAGGATCTTGAGCTCGCCGATCTTATAGGCCAGCGCCTGGCCCGGCCAGGTGACGTAACGGTCCGTTTCGGCCTGCAGGTCCGGCTCGTCCTCGCTGGAGTGGGCGTGGAAGAAATCGACCATCTGCTGGCGAGTCCAGTGCTTGTAGTGCACGCCGGTATCGAGCACCAGCCGGTCGGCACGCAGCAGCTCGTCGGAGAGTCGGCCGTAGTCAGACAGCGCATCCTTGTAGAAGCCGACTTCCTTGCCCAGCTGTTCGGCATACAGCGCCCAGCCTTCGACGTACGCTGTGTAGCCCGCCTGCTGGCGGAACGGCGGCAGCTTGGGCAGCGTCTGCGCGATCGAGATCTGCAGATGATGACCCGGGATTCCCTCGTGGTAGGCCGTGGACTCGATTGTCAGCACGCTGCGGTTGGCGAAGTCGCCGGTGTTGACGAAGATTTGCCCGGGCCGCGAGCCGTCCGGCGTACCTTGGTGGTATTCAGCCCCTGCGGCGCTTTTCTCGCGGAACGCTTCAACCGGCTTCACCACCACCTTGGTCTTCGGCAGCAGCCCGAACAGCTTGGGCAACTCCGGTTCCATGCCTGCAATAAAGGCGCGGTAGCGGCTGAGGATGTCCTCGCGCGAAGTGGCATGGGTCTTTGGATTGGTCTTCAGCGATTCACGGAAGCTGGCCAGATCCTTGAAGCCTTGCGCATGCGCAATCTTTGTCATCTCACCTTCAATCCGTTTCACCTCGGCCAGGCCGATCTCGTGGATCTGCTGTGGCGTCAGCTCGGTCGTGGTGCTGTGCTGGACGTCATAGCGATAGATCGCCTCGCCGTTGGGCAGGCTCCACACGCCCGGCTGACCGCGCCCGTGCGGCGCATAATCCTCAGCCACGAATTTGCTCAGCTTTGTGTACGCCGGGCGCACATCATTGTCGATCGCGGTGAGAATCGCATCATGTAACCGCTTCTGGTCGGCCACAGGCACCGACGTCGGAAAATGCTTCAACGGCTCGGCAAACACGCTGTCCATGCCGGCCGGCTTCTCGATGCTGTCGATCTGCACCACCACTTTTTCCAGCAGGTACTTCGGCGGCATCATCTTGTCGAGCATGCCCTGGCGCGCCACCTCGGTCACTTGATCGAACAGTTTTGGCACGGCTTTGAGGCGCGCCAGGTAGTCTTCGTATTCCTTCGTGTTGTGGAACGGGATCGAACTGACGAAGCCGGCCAGCGCAATATGCACACCGCTCATCTGTTCCAGCGGCATCTCATAGAGCTTGAGCTGGTCGCCGCGCAACTGGTCCTTTAGTTGGCGCACCATCAGCTGCTGATTGAGCTTGTCGCTGTCGGCAAAGCCGGTGGTGTCTATGGCATCGAATCGCTTGAGGAAATCTTCGGTCTTCCGCTGCTCCGCAGACACGTGTGCCAAGGACGCATCGGTCCAGCGATCGTTGTAGCGCAGGTCGCCCAGCGTGGTAGCGAACTCCGGACTGTTCTTCAGGTTGTGCTGCCACTGCTCGGCCAGCAGCGCGTTCAGCGTCTTGACTCGGGTCGCTACGTCAGCTTTCGCTTTGGATTGCACCGCGGGTGCCGCATGCAACGTGACGGCCGGGGTTACCGAGCCACACAAAGCCGCGCAGATAATAAAAGACAACGGTTTCATCAGGCAGCATCCTCAGGAATTTAGGTGGGTGAGTACAGTCGATTGTAACGGTGTTGGGCCGCGGACAGCCCGTGCGATTGTGCGCGCGTTTCATACCGCTTTGGCAGCCACGACCGGCGCTACCGCAGCGGCCCTCAGCGCCGGGCTCAGTACCGCCAACTGCCCGAGCGGCCACATCGCCTACGAACTCAGCGGCAGATAAGCGGCCACGGCAGCGGGAAGTGTTGCATCAGCCGAGGTTGAGCAGCGCGACCAGAAGCATGCCCTAGCCGATGCCGCCGCTGACAATAATAAAACTTTCGGCTTGGAAGTAATGAAGAATATCGGCACGCGTCGCACCCAGTGCCGGACGGTTGTCGAGCTACGGCAAAAAAATCGTGGCGGACTTGCCGGTATTTGGCTCACCCGCGACCGTGCGCAACGCGGCAAACGCCACGCCGGACAGCGCGACCCCCACCGCCACCAGCAGCACCATCAGCACCATCAGTGCAGTAAGCACCGGCTGCCGGCGCAAGCTGCGTCAACCATCAATTCTTCTGTTGATATCCGCGCTTCGACTGTAGGAGCGGCTTCAGCCACAACTGCACCCATTACACCGACCGCGTCGCCACCACCGGCGGCACGGCTGCCGCACGCAAGGCCGGCCCGAGCACCGCAAGCTGCCCCAATACCCAAAGCACCAACGCGCCAATCGGCAGATAGAGCAGCGGCAACCGTGGCAACTCGTAGTGCGTCATCAGCAGGAGACTCAGTGCAAACGCCAGCAGTACGCCTAGCACGATACCGCCACTGACGATGAGAAAATTCTCGGTCTGGAAATAACGCAAGATGTCTCCGCGCGTGGCACCGATCGCGCGACGGATACCGATTTGCCGTCGTCGCTGGGCGACCCAGAAATTCGCCAGTCCGGCGATGCCAAGCCCAGTCACCAGCAGCATCGCCACGCTGACCATCGACAGTAGCCAGGCCAGCGATGCATCCTGCCGGAAATAGTCGGCGCGCATGTCGGCGTAGCGACCCTGGGAGTCGATCAGCATATCGGGATTGAGCCGCAGCAGCAGATCGGCAGCTTCGTGCACGACGCGGTCCTGATCGGATGGCTTTACCCGCATCACGTACAACGAGGACACGAAAGCTATCGGCTCAACTGGAAACATCGCCGAATATTCCGGCACGAAGTCCTCGCGCAGGTAGCCACGAACCAGCCGGTCCACCACGCCAACTACGGTGTACTCACGCGTCGGACTGCGCCAGAACTTCTGCCCGATCGGATTCTGGCCGGGCCACAGTTTGTCGGCGAGGTCCCGGGTGACGATAGCCGTCGGCGACAGCGGTTTGAAGGTCTGGTCCATGCCGTCAAATTCGTTGGCGTTAAAATTCCGACCCTGCACGATCTTTACTCCCAGGGTATCCAGATAGCCGGGCGTGCCGACGAACATGCCGACCTTCGGGCCGCGAAGCTTCATGTCTGGCGCCAGCCACGGCTGGAAGTTGATCGACATGTTTTCCAGCGGCAACGGAAACATCGCCACCGCGGACTGCACTCCGCCGACACTGCGCAAGGCGAGCAGGTTGCGCGCGACCTGCGGCGCATTGCTGTCCAAGCCGACGCCGTCATTGTGGATGTAGACCAGTTAGTTCTCGGCGATGCCGGTATCGATCTGCATCCGCTGAACGGTAGAACAACGGCAGTCGCGGCAACTCGTGCTGATGCATCAGCAGCGGGTTCAGCGCTACGGCCAGCAGCAGCCCCAATACGCCGCCGGTCCTGACGATGAGAGAGTTTGGGATTGCGCTTGAGTCTGATCAGCGCGAGATCGAAGTAGTATCCGAAGATTCCGTGTATTCCTCAGTTGATTCCCCTCCCCCGGTCTCAGGAGTAGGTCGGGACGGGGTGCTCTTGCTTTACGTCAAGAGCGTTACCCCACCCCAGCCCTCCCCTGCAAGCAGGGGAGGGGGTAAAAAAAGTCACACCGACCGCGTCGCCACTACCGGTGGCACGGCCGCCGCTCGCAGCGCCGGTCCGAGCACCGCCAGCTGGCCCAGCAGCCACAGCGCCAGTGCGCCAATCGGCAGGTAGTACAGCGGCAGGCGCGGTAGCTCGTAGAAGTGCATCAGTACCGCATTGAGCAGGTAGGCCAGCAACATGCCCAGTCCGATACCGAGGCTGACGATCAGAAAGTTC
>JALYXN010000067.1 GCA_030947085.1 Pseudomonadota bacterium
TGGTGGAGAATGCGGTGCGCAGTCTGGGCTTCAATGTGGCGACCCGCAGTGGTGATCAGGTGCCGTCGCCCTCGAGCCAGGTCTTCGTCATCGACGCCATGGGACAATTGATGCCCTTTTTCGCAGCATCGGACGTGGCTTTCATTGGTGGCAGCCTGGTGCCCATCGGCGGCCACAACGTGCTCGAGCCCGCCGCGTTGTCGGTGCCCGTGCTGGTGGGCCCGCATACGTCCAATTTCGAGGGAATTACCGGCAGTCTGATCCAGCAGGGCGGTGCCGACCGCGTCGACAACATCGAGCAGCTGGGTCCGTCCGTGCTTGAACTGCTGCTGGACAGCGGAAGGCGTGATCGGATGGGTCAGGCAGCGCAGCAGGTGTTTGAACGCGAACGCGGGGCGGTAGGGCGAATTGTCACGATGATCGACGCGCTGTTGCAGGAGTGACCGCAGCCGACCATGGCTTTTTTTGCGGTGCTGCGTCTCTCGATCAATTATTCCAGCAAGGCGTTGATCGCTTGCATGTCGTTGACACCGGCTGTGCCGGCGGTCTGTTCGAGCAACAGTTTATTGAGGATGAACTGATGCCGCGCCTGCGAATAGGTGCTTTCCGAGGAGGTCAGGGTCTGGATCGCCAGCAGCACATTGGTCAGTGTCTGGGTGCCGACCTCAAAGCCGGCCCGGGTCGCCTCCAGCGCCTTCTTGCCCGAATCCACCGACGCCTTGGCCGATGAAACCTGGGCGATGCCCGCGATCACCGAGCGAAAGTAGTTCAGCGTGTCACGCACTATCTGGCGTCGCTGCGCCTCCATGCCATCGGTCGCCGCGTCACGCTGGTAAATCGACTGACGCACCCGTGACTGGGTCAGGCCACCGGAAAAGATCGGCACGCTGAGGGTCACGCCGTAGGTGGTCGAGGCGCCGTTGTCGCGGCCGCCACCGTTCTGGTACCAGGACGCGCTTTTGCCGTAGTTGATGGTGGCGCTGATGGTCGGCAGATGGCCGGCGCGGGCCGCACTGATGTTGTGTTCAGCGGTTTCCACGTTGGCTTCCTGCGCCAGCAGGTTGGGATTGGTCTGCAAGGCCTGCTTGACCCAGCTGTTCTGGTCGTTGGGCACCGGCGGCTGCATGGGAAGATCTTCCCGCAGCTTCTTCAACTCACCGGTCGGTTTGCCGGTGATCTGGGTGAGTGCCTCGCGCGCATCATTAAGCGTGTTTTGCGCCGCAATCGTGTTGGCCTTGGCGGCTTCGTAGTAGGCCTTGGCCTGGTAGACGTCGGTCACCGCCGAAAGACCGACCTTGAAACGCTGGTCGGATTGATCGAATTGTTGCCGGAAGGCGTCTTCATTGGCCTTGGCATAGGTCAACGCATCTTCACTGGTCAGCACGTTGAAATACGCCGTGGCAACGCGCACATAGAGCTGCTGCACTGCCGCCTGATAGTACTCGTCCTGTGCATCGGCCGCTGAGTGCGCCGCTTTCAAATTGGCGTACTTGCTGAAATCCAGCACGCTCTGGCTGAGCGTGCCGCTGAGGTTGCGGTTGCGTGTGTGTCCGAATGCACTGCTCCTGATGATCTGGCCGGTGACCGGGTCAAGATAGCCGGTGCCGCTGCCCCCGTTGGTCTGGCTCAAGGTCAGGTCCGCATTGATTTGCGGCAACAGCAGGGCACGGGCCTGATCCACGCCTTCGCCGGTCGACAGGCGGGTGGCATCGGCCTGCGACAGCACCGGATCGTTGGCACGCGCCTGGCGGTAGGCATCGAGCAGATCCTCGCCATGGCTGGGCAGCGAAATGGCGGCCAGGGCCAGGGCAACAGTGAGCAGCTTCAAACGCATGGGGTGCCTCGTGGGATCGTTCGGGAAATCAATCAGAAGACAAACCGCTGCGGCGGTTCGGCACGGGCGAGGTACGGCAGATCGGTTTCGAACAGGATTTCTTCGCGGTAGCGACCGGCGCCTTCGTGGGTTAGCAAGGTCGCGTGCTGCACCGGCGACTGGCCACGGACCACCAACGCGCGACCACCGGGCTTGAGCCAGGTCAGCCAGCGCGGCGGCATGGCGAACACCGCACCGGTGACCACCAGCGCGTCGAACAGGCCTTCCGGTTGCCACGCTTCCACCGCATCGCCGGTGATCAGCGTCGCGTTGTTGATGCTCGCAGCCTGCAGCCGCGCCATCGCCGCCGCGGTCAAATCGGCATGGATGTCCACACTGGTGACGTGCGCGGATAAATGGGCGAGGCAGGCGGTGAGAAACCCCGAACCGGTGCCGACTTCGAGCACTCGATCATCCGGCTGCAGTTCCAGCGCCTGCAGCACGCGGCCTTCCACCACCGGCTTCATCATCACCTCGCCATGGCCCAGCGGCAGACACAGGTCGGCAAACGCCAGCTGACGGTGTTCCGGTGCGACGAAGTCTTCGCGGTGGATGCGGCTGATGACATCTAATACGCGGGCGTCAAGTACGTCCCATGGACGCACCTGGTTTTCCACCATGTTCAGTCGTGCTTGCTCGATGTTCATCGCCATCTGCTGCTGCCCTGTGCCAATCGAAAAGGTCAAGAAGAATGAGTTCATGAACTCGCTGCGACCATCGCAAGACTGCCGGCTGGAGGCGACTCCACGAAGTGCCGGAAGTCACCGCGCGCAGCTGACGGTCGTCACGTGCCCCAAAAGGTTCCGCGTCGGCGTCATGAACAGCAAGCCGCGTGTCACGTAGAAAATAATTGAACCGACCCGTATAATAAAGCCCGACTACACGTTTGTGAAGGTGGAGGTTATGAGTACCAGCGCGCAAATAAAATCCCAGGGCCCCGGGCGACCGAAGGACATGGAAAAGCGCGCCGCGATTCTGGCCGCGGCGAAGGCATTGTTCATCAGCAACGCCTTCGCCGGCACCAGCATGGACGCCATTGCCGCCGATGCCGGTGTGTCCAAGCTCACGGTCTACAGCCATTTCGGTGACAAGGACAATCTCTTTCGCGAAGTCATTCGCTCGCACATGCAGGATGTGCTGCCGGAGGAAACCTATTTCTTCGACCCCGACGCCGATGTCGGAGAGACCTTGCTGCGCGTTGCGCTCACCCATGCGCATCTGGATTGCAATGCGGAAACCGCCGGCACCTTCCGCGCCATTCTCAGTGATTGCCGCCAGGGCAACCCGCGCTATGGCAAATTGATCTGGGAAGAGGGTGCCACGCGTACGCACAATCTGATTGCACGCCTGCTTCAGCAAGCGGTTGACGTTGGACAGCTGGATATTGACGACGTCTCGCGGGCCAGCATGCAGTTTCTGGCGTTGATCAAGGGCAACCTGATGATGCGCCAGATGTTCGGTTGCACCGACTGCCCGAGCAGTTACCTCGAGGAGATCGAGAGTACGGCGCGCGCCGGCGTTGCCACCTTCCTGCGGGCGTATCTTCCCCGCTGAAGCGCCCCTTCCCCCTGCTTCGGGTTTCAAGGGTCTGCGTTCGAAAGCGAAGGCGACTGCCGAGTAAAAGAGCCTTCACCTCAAGTTTCCATGCGTATTCTTACGCTGCGTGGCTTGAGCGATGCCAGCCTCGCCGTCGGGCTGGCCGCCACACCTACGTCCGAGGAGCACGCCATGGCCAAGATCAAGCCGTTCGTCAGCGACATCGAGAACATCCGCAAGCAGGCGCGCGAGAATATCGACCAGGGCGCGATGACCGCCGGCTACAGCGCGGATCGCGAAACCGTGATCGAGCTTCTCAACCAGGCGCTGGCGACGGAACTGGTCTGCGTCCTGCGTTACAAGTTCCACTACTACATGGCGTCGGGCATCAATTCGCAGGCGATCAAGGCCGAATTTCTCGAGCACGCCCGCGAAGAGCAGGGTCATGCCGATCTGCTCGCCGAGCGCATCACCCAGCTCGACGGCAAGCCGAACCTGTCGCCGGTAGGCTTGCTCGATCGCAGCCATGCCGACTACGTGGAAGGCGAGAATCTCGCCGACATGATCAAGGAGGATCTGGTGGCCGAGCGCATCGCGATCGACAGCTATCGCGAAATGATCAACTACATCGGGTCCGACGATCCCACCACCCGTCGCGTGCTGGAAGGCATC